>NZ_JBSFJL010000026.1:96280-127151 GCF_053598035.1 Streptomyces sp. NPDC001204
CGGTCAGCGGAACGCGGACAGGAGCCCGACGCCCTCAAGGCGGAGCCGGACGCCGCTCAGCGACGGCGCCGCAGGACCCGGCCCACGACGACCACCAACACCACCACCAACACCGCCGCAGGCGCCGCCCAGCGAAGGGTGGGGCCGGCAGAGACGGTGAGCGGGGCGGGGACAGGGGCGTAACGGCCGCGGGGCGGGGCGTGGTCCACCTCCTCGGCGCTGCGCCCGATCATCGTGCGCCGCGCGTGCGCCGCCTCGGCGGGCGGCTCGGCGGCCTCGGCGAAGTCCTCGGAGACGGGGGGCTCGTCGTCCTCCTCCTCGTCGGCCAGCGGGTCGAGGGCGGAGGGCGGAACCTCGGCGTCGAAGACGGAACCGCGCCCGCCCGGCCCGGCCGGGTGCGCCTCGCCTTCGTTCCCGAGTGGCGGGGCCGGGGCGTCGTCCGCGTCCGGAGCGGCCTCGAAGTCACCACTCGCCAACGGAGCAAAGTCCTCGGTCGCCTCATCGGCCAGCCCCACGACACCATGGGCCCCGGGTGCCTCGGGCCCGGCGTCCCGCGACTCGGAGGCTTCCGATTCGGGAGCTTCCGACTCGACGCCACCCGCCCCGGCGGCGGCCGAGTCGGCAGCCTCCTCCTCAACACCTTCCGCCCCGGCGCCGGCCGGTTCCGTGGACAGGTTTTCCGCGAAGCGGCTCAGGAGGCGGGTCGTGGCCGTGTGTACGGAGTCCGGGGGCAGCTCGGTGACGCGGCCTTCGGCGGAGGCCGTGCCCTCGAAGGTGAGGGCGGAGCCGCCGTCGGTGTCGCGGAGGCGGAGCGTGAGCGTGAGTTTCACCGAGCCGGTGCCGCGGGACTCGGTCGCGTCGCCCTCGACGGCGTAGGAGCCGTCGTCGAGCGCACGGACGCGCAGCGTGCCGCGGTAGGTGATGGAGTGGCCGCCGATCCGCATCTTGAGCCGGCCGCTGACGGGCTCGCCGCCCGCGTCCTGCTGGAGCCCGGGAACCGCCCGGGCAACCCGCGCGGGATCGGCGAGCGCCCTCCGCAGCCGCCGAACCGGAACCGGAACGAACACCTCGTGCTCCATGTCAGCCGAGGGTACCCAGTGCCGCCCCCGATTACCCTCCCCTCGCCCAGAACCCGTCCCCCGCGCACCGCACACGCCGACGGCAGACCCGGATCAGTCCGCGTACCGGGGGTGGACCAGCGTCGAGGGCGGAAGGCCGGGGACGCGGGTGCGGGCCGCGTCGCGGGCGGCCGCAGTGAGCGACGCCGTCGTCAGCGTGCGGGGAGCGGGGGCCCGCGGGTCCAGGCGGAGGGCGGGCGGCATACGGGCCGCCAGGACGAACCCCCAGTCGCGGGGGGCGCGCAGGGCGCCGGCCGTGCGGTCGGGCCCGGCGGCGAAGCCGGCGTCGCGGCCGTCCACGCGGTACGGCAGGGTGCGCAGTCCGGCGGCCCGGACCGTGGCCTCCACCGTCCAGAACACCCGGAGCCGGGAGGAGACCGGCCCGGCGTGCACCACCAGCCGCCCGCCGGGCGCCAGGGTCCGCCGGGCCAGGCCGTAGAACTCCTGCGCGTACAGCTTCGTGCTCGCCGTGATGCCCGGATCGGGCAGATCCTCGATCACCACGTCGTACGCCGCCGCCGGCGCCCCGCGCAGCCAGTCGAAGGCGTCGGCGGTGCTCACGTGCACACGCCGGTCCTCGAAGGCGTGCTCGTCCAGCCCGGCGAGTACCGGGTCGCCGCGCGCCAGCCGGACGAGTGCCGGGTCGCGCTCGACGATGTCCACCCGCTCCACGCCGGGGTGCCGCAGCACCTCGCGCGCGGCGAGCCCGTCGCCGCCGCCGAGGATCAGCACCCGCGCGTGCGGCCCGGTCATCGCGGGGTGGACCAGCGCCTCGTGGTAGCGGCGCTCGTCGTGGCCGCCGACCCGCAGCCGCCCGTCGAGGAACAGGCGCAGCGGGCGGCCCCGGCCGCCGCCGGTGAGGACCACCTCCTGCTCGCCGGTCCGCAGCGCCACCCGGACGTCCCCGCCGTACATCGCCTGCCGCGCGGCCCGTTCGAAGTCGCCGACCAGGGCGGTGAGGGAGGCGAGCAGACCGAGCACAACGAGGTTGGCGACGATCAGCAGCCAGCGGCCGCGCGGGGTGAGGTCCCGCGGGAACAGGCCGAGTACGAGGACGCCGCCCGCCACGGCGTTGACGGCGCCGGTCACCAGCGCCCCGGTCAACTGCCCCAGCAGCGGCAGCAGGAGGAACGGGAAGGCGAGCCCGCCGACGAGTGCGCCCACGTAGTCCGCCGCGAACAGGTCGGCGACGGCGCCGCCCGCGTCCTGGCGGCGGATCCGCTGGATCAGCTCCATCAGCAGCGGCACCTCCGCCCCGATCAGCAGGCCGATGGCCAGGGAGAAGGCGACCAGCAGGCAGCGCGGGCCGTCCGCCCACACGCCGCCCCAGCCGCCGGTCCAGGCGAACACCGCGTACAGCGCCATGGCACTGCACCCGCCGACCAGCGCGAGCGTCGCCTCGATCGCGCCGAAGGCGACGGCGGCGTGCCGGCGCAGCCGCTTCGCGGCGAGCGAGCCGATGCCCATCGCGAACACCATGACGGACAGCACGATCGACGCCTGGGTGACCGAGTCGCCGATCAGGTACGAGGCCAGCGCCACGAGTTCGAGCTCGTACACGAGTCCGCAGGCCGCGCAGACGAAGACACCCGCGAGGACGAGGAACCGGCCGGTTCCCGGCCGGACGGGCAGTCGCGCGGGGCCGCCGAAGGGCGGCGCCGCGCCGGGCGGGGCCGGGGCGTGCGGTTCGATCACACCTGTGACGTTACGTCACATCCGCAGCACGCTTCGTCACCCACACGTGTGAAAAAGGAAGTTGTCGCGCTGCGCAGGTTTACCCGCGCTCAACTCGCTCCCGTCAGCACGGAACGGCGTACCCCCACCCTGGTCCGGGTCGCCACCAACTGGCCGTCCTGCGGGTAGGCGTGCCAGGTCCGCCAGTGCACCTGGCCCTCGTGCCACTGCGCCAGCATCGCGGTGAAGGCGTTCGGGCTGCCCGGGAAGACCCCCGCGAGACCGTGCGGATGGTCGGTGACGAGGGCCAGCAGTTCCTGGGCGCGGCCGGTGAACGATGCCGGCGAGAGGAACTCGACGCGGGCGGCGAACTCGTACTCCCAGTCGTCGGCCCGCTTGGCGACGCCGAGCGGCAGGGGTGTGCTGGAGCCCGGGATGCACGCCACGGTCTCCGAACAGCTTCCCCGCTCCTCTTCCAGGAGCACCTGGTGGGACGCGCCGAGGAGTCTCAACTGGAGTTTCCCGCCGGTCAGTTCGAGGTCCAGGGTGGCAAGTGCGGGCAGCGGCTCGCGCCCCAGGGCCCAGGCGAGGTCGGCCGCGCGCGTGTCGGTGTAGGAGGTGTTCAGGGTCGTGAGCATGGATCGGCTCCGCTAGCACGCAAAGAAAAAGAAGGGAGGAACGGGCCGGCACGCCCCGGTGGGCACAGGGACAACGGCCCGGCTCAGCCCAGCTCGGGAGGGGGGTGTGCGAGACGTCCGAGGGGCTGCGTCGGTAGAGGCAATCATGAACAGCGGTTCCGCCACAGGGTTTTTACCCAACTTCGTGCGGTTTCCATCCCTCGGAGGGCCCCACAGCTCAACTGTTCAACCTTGGCAGGTGCCAGGGCGTACACGTGGGGCCGGCGGACCCGCCGGAGACTGCTCCCGACGGGCGCCGGCCCGGATGCGGTTCCCCCACGGAACTCGGCTGCCCCGTCTCAACTGCCCGGATCAGCTGCCTCCCCCGCATCCGCCCCCGCACGACGACCCTCCGCCGCATGAGGAGTTCCCCCCGCAGGAGTGACCCCCACACGAGTGGTGACCCCCTCCCGAGTGACCCCCTCCCGAGTGATGGCCGCCGCCGGACGAGCACGTACTGGCACCGCCCTCCGACCCGGCCCACCAGCCGGCGCCCCCGCCGCTCGCGCTGCCCCCGACCGACCCCGTGCGCCGGCCTCGGTACGACTTGGCGTACCGGTCTCGGCGGGCCCTGCGGCGCCCCGCCGCCACGGCGGTCACGCACAGCACCGCGATCACCGCCAGGACGATGCCCAGAACCATGGCGTCCTCCCTCCGATCCCCGGGGCCCCGCCGACCGCGCCCGAGTCCGTTCCCCGGACGCCGCCGGACGCTCCCGGGGCGTTCGCCGAAGCGGCCCCCCGTGGGCGCCTCGCAGCGTGCCCGGGAGATGCCCGGCCGCCGGAGCGGCCAAAGCACACTTGAGGAACTCCAGAGCTTGGACGGAGGATGGCCGGCATGACCTCCAGCGCACGCCCGCTCCTCAACCGCCGGCTCGCCGAGTTCGGGACGACGATCTTCGCCGAGATGTCCGCGCTCGCGGTACGGACCGGGTCGATCAACCTGGGGCAGGGATTCCCCGACACCGACGGCCCCGAGGAGATCCGGGAGGCGGCCGTCCGCGCCCTGCGCGACGGGCGGGGCAACCAGTATCCGCCGGGCCCGGGCATCCCCGAGCTGCGCACGGCGGTCGCGGAGCACCAGCTGCGGCGGTACGGGCTCTCCTACGACCCGGACACGGAGGTGCTGGTCACGGCGGGCGCCACCGAGGCGATCGCGGCGGCGCTGCTCGCGCTGCTGGAGCCCGGCGACGAGGTGATCGCGCTGGAGCCGTACTACGACTCCTACGCCGCCTGCATCGCGATGGCGGGCGGGAAGCGGGTGCCGGTGACCCTCCGGCCGCACCACGAGGAGGGCGCCGGGTTCCGGCTCGACCTGGACGAGCTGCGCGACGCGGTGACCCCGCGGACCCGGCTGCTGCTCCTGAACACCCCGCACAACCCGACCGGCACCGTCCTCACCCGCCCCGAACTGGCCGAGATCGCACGGCTCGCCGTCGAGCACGACCTGCTCGTGGTGACGGACGAGGTGTACGAGCACCTGGTGTACGACGACGCCGAGCACATCCCGCTCGCCACGTTCCCCGGCATGCGCGAGCGCACGGTCTGCATCTCGTCCGCGGGCAAGACGTTCTCGTTCACCGGTTGGAAGGTCGGCTGGGTCACCGCCGCCGCTCCCCTGGTCACGGCGGTCCGCTCGGCCAAGCAGTTCCTGACCTACGTGAGCGCCGGGCCGTTCCAGTACGCGGTCGCCGAGGCGCTCGCCCTCCCCGGCAGCCACTTCACCGGCTTCCGCGAGGACCTGCGCGCCAAGCGCGACCTGCTCGCCACCGGCCTGACCGAGGCGGGCTTCGAGGTCTTCCGCCCCCGGGGCACGTACTTCATCACCACCGACATCGCCCGGCTCGGCGAGAAGGACGGCATCGCCTTCTGCCGCGCCCTGCCCGAACGCTGCGGCGTCGTCGCCATCCCCAACGCGGTCTTCTACGACGACCGGGAGGCGGGCCGCACCCAGGTCCGCTTCGCCTTCTGCAAGCGGACGGACGTCCTGCGCGAGGCCGTGTCCCGTCTCCGGAGCCTGTGAGCCGGGCTGCGCGCGGGTCCCGGTCCGCACGGCCCTGGATGGCGCGCGGGCCCGGCTCCGCACAGCGAAGAGCCCGGTCCCGGTACGCGGCCGGTGATGGCCTGCGTCCCGGGCCGGGCTCCCGTCCGGCTACGGCACGTATCCGCGCGCGCTCACGCGGGCAGGCCGTGCGTGACCGCCGCGGGACTACTCCTCGTCGTCGTCCTCGGGCTTGTCCGCCTCGTTGACGTCCTGCTCGAGGCCGAGCTGCTCGACGAGCCACCGGTCGAACTCGATGGCGGCCCGCACCCAGCTGACCGTCGAGGAGACGAAGTGCTCCAGGCTCACGCCCATGCCGATCAGCATCTGCGCCTCGCCGATGAGGCGGACGGTGCCGTCGTCGTGGGTGTGGCTGTACACCTTGGGCCACAGGGTGCGCCGGTTCCAGTCGTCGATGGACTCCAGCAGCTGCGGCTTCTCGTCGATCTTGTGGGGCCGGTCGTAGAACGTCCGCACCGAGAAGACCTGCTGGTCGGCCTCGCCGCGGAACATGAAGTACGTACGGAACTGCTCCCACGGCGCCGCGAGGTCGCCCTCGTCGTCGACGACGTACTTGAGCTCCATCTGGTCCAGGAGCTGCTTCACGAGGTCCTGATCCGGGACGACGGGGCCCGCCGGTCCCTGGGGCTGCGGCTCGGGCTTGCCCCCGAAGTTCGGAATCGAGGACGGGTCGATGCTCACCGTGTTTTTCCCTTCGTACGGATCTCGCCATCCTCCCTCATGCGGGGAGGGGGGTGGCAAGCCCTCCGGGAGGCTGTCAGCCCTGGGCTGACACGATCCGGCCGCCAGATGGACGTCCGGCAAACGGAGGTGGGAGGTCATGACGCGGACACGGGGCGGGACGAAGGGACCGCCCTTCCTCGCCGCCTTCGCGGGCATCGTGCTGTCCGCCTCCGAGTACCCAGTGAGCGCCGGACCCACGGAGATCTCCGCACCGGCCCCGACGCGGTTCCCGGCGTCACGGTGCGGCGCGGTCCGTCACCCACCGTGGTGGCGGACCGCGCCGGAACTCACAGCGTCTTGCCGGTCGCCGGGCCCACCAGCAGGCCCTCGCCGAAGCGGTCGACGCGGACCGTGTCGCCGTCCTTGATCTCGCCGGCCAGGATCTCCTTGGCGAGGCGGTCGCCGATGGCGGTCTGGACCAGACGGCGCAGCGGGCGGGCGCCGTAGGCCGGGTCCATGCCCTCCTCGGCGAGCCAGGCCAGGGCGTCGGGGGTGACGTCCAGGGTCAGCCGGCGCTCCGCCAGTCGGCGGGCGAGCCGGTCGATCTGGAGCCCGGCGATCCGGCTCAGCTCCTCCTTCGACAGGGCCGAGAAGACCACCAGGTCGTCCAGCCGGTTGAGGAACTCCGGCTTGAAGGAGACCCGGACCGCCTCGAGGACCTGTTCCTTCTTCTCCTCCTCGCTCGTCAGCGGGTCGACCAGGTACTGGCTGCCCAGGTTCGAGGTCAGCACCAGGATGGTGTTGCGGAAGTCGACCGTGCGGCCCTGACCGTCGGTGAGGCGGCCGTCGTCCAGCACCTGCAACAGGATGTCGAAGACCTCCGGGTGGGCCTTCTCCACCTCGTCGAGCAGCACCACGCTGTACGGGCGGCGGCGCACCGCCTCGGTGAGCTGGCCGCCCTCCTCGTAGCCGACGTAGCCGGGCGGGGCGCCGACCAGCCGGGCCACGCTGTGCTTCTCGCCGTACTCCGACATGTCGATGCGGACCATGGCCCGCTCGTCGTCGAAGAGGAAGTCGGCGAGCGCCTTGGCGAGTTCGGTCTTGCCCACGCCGGTCGGGCCGAGGAAGAGGAACGAGCCCGTCGGCCGGTCCGGGTCCGCGATACCGGCCCGGCTGCGGCGTACGGCGTCGGAGACGGCCCGCACGGCCTCGGCCTGGCCGATGAGCCGCCTGCCGATCTCCTCCTCCATGCGCAGCAGCTTCTGCGTCTCGCCCTCCAGCAGGCGGCCGGCCGGAATCCCGGTCCAGGAGGCGACCACGTCGGCGATGTCGTCGGGGCCGACCTCCTCCTTGACCATGGTGTCCCTGGCGGCCTCCTCCTCGGCCTGCGAGGCGGCCTCCAACTCCTTCTCCAGGTCGGGGATCTCGCCGTAGAGCAGCTTGGACGCGGTGTCGAAGTCGCCGTCGCGCTGGGCGCGTTCGGCCTGGCCGCGCAGGTCGTCGAGCCGCTCCTTCAGCTCACCGACCCGGTTGAGGGCCTGCTTCTCCTTCTCCCAGCGGGCGGTCAGGCCGCGCAGCTCCTCCTCCTTGTCGGCGAGATCGCGGCGCAGCTTCTCCAGCCGCTCGCGCGAGGCCGCGTCGGTCTCCTTGTCGAGCGCCAGTTCCTCCATGCGCAACCGGTCGACGCCGCGCTGGAGTTCGTCGATCTCCACCGGGGAGGAGTCGATCTCCATGCGCAGCCGGGAGGCGGCCTCGTCGACGAGGTCGATCGCCTTGTCGGGCAGGAAGCGGGAGGTGATGTACCGGTCGGACAGGGTCGCGGCGGCCACCAGCGCGGAGTCGTTGATCTGCACCTTGTGGTGGGCCTCGTAGCGGCCCTTGAGCCCGCGCAGGATCGCGATGGAGTCCTCCACGCTGGGCTCGGCGACCAGCACCTGCTGGAAGCGCCGCTCCAGCGCCGGGTCCTTCTCGATCCGCTCCCGGTACTCGTCGAGCGTCGTGGCGCCGACCATGCGCAGCTCGCCGCGGGCCAGCATGGGCTTGAGCATGTTGCCGGCGTCCATCGCGGAGTCGCCGCCGGCGCCCGTGCCGACGACGGTGTGCAGCTCGTCGATGAAGGTGATGATCCGGCCGTCGGACTCCTTGATCTCCGCCAGTACGGTCTTGAGCCGCTCCTCGAACTCGCCGCGGTACTTCGCGCCCGCGACCATCGCCCCGAGGTCCAGCGCCACCAGCCGCTTGTCCTTCAGGGACTCGGGCACGTCGCCCTTGACGATCCGCTGGGCGAGTCCCTCGACGACGGCGGTCTTGCCGACGCCGGGCTCACCGATGAGGACCGGGTTGTTCTTGGTGCGGCGCGACAGCACCTGCACGACGCGGCGGATCTCCTGGTCCCGGCCGATCACCGGGTCGAGGCGGCCCTCGCGCGCCGCCGCGGTGAAGTCCGTGCCGAACTTCTCCAGGGCCTTGTACTGGCCCTCTGGGTCGGGTGTGGTCACCCGGCGTCCTCCCCTCGCCTTCGAGAAGGCGTCCTGAAGCTTCTTGGCGCCGGCGCCCTGGCCGGACAGCACCTCGCCGGCCGCGCCGCCCTTCGCGGCGATGCCGATGAGCAGGTGCTCGGTGGACAGGTAATCGTCCCCGAGGTCCCGCGCCCTGCTCTGCGCGTCCGCGATCACGGCGAGCAGCTCGCGGTTGGGCTGCGGCGGCGCGACCGTGGACCCGGTCACGCTGGGCAGGGACGCGAGCACGCGCTCGGTGCCGGAGCGGACGGAGGCCTGATCGGCGTCGACGGCCGACAGCAGGTCGATGATGTTCTCGTTCTCCTGCCCCTCGAGCAGCGCGAGGAGCAGGTGGGCGGGGGTCAGGTCCGGGTGCCCCTCCCGTACGGCCCGGTTGCCGGCCGCGTTGATCGCGTCACGGCTCCTGTTGGTCAGCTCGGCGTCCACGGTCGCTTCTCTCCTCCTTGACGAGCGCACTCAGCCACATCTCCCAGTGCTGACTCAGTCAGCGTACACAAACTTGAGTCTATTCCACTCAAGGTGAGGCCGGGAGCTTTCGCGGGGAAGGGGGTTCGCGGCTCCCGGGGTGCCGGGCGGGTTAGGTTGCGGGTCATGGCCACCACCACGTATGCCCTCGACCCGGGCGCCCCCGACGCGCCGTATCTCGGGTTCTGGCGGGAACGGCACCTGTGCACACTGACCACCCTCCGCCCGGACGGCACCCCGCACGTCGTTCCCGTCGGGGTGACCTACGACCCGCAGGCGCGGCTGGCCCGGGTGATCACGAACAAGGCGAGCGCGAAGGCGGCACACGTCCTGGCGGCGGGCCCGCAGGGCGCGCCGGTCGCGGTGTGCCAGGTGGACGGGCGGCGGTGGGCGACGCTGGAGGGACGCGCGTTCGTCCGCACGGAGCCGGAGCGGATCGCGGAGGCGGAGCGGCGGTACGCCGAGCGCTACGAG
Source organism: Streptomyces sp. NPDC001204 (assembly GCF_053598035.1). NCBI lineage: Bacteria > Bacillati > Actinomycetota > Actinomycetes > Kitasatosporales > Streptomycetaceae > Streptomyces > Streptomyces sp. NPDC001204. The sequence continues at coordinate 105,932 of NZ_JBSFJL010000026.1, forward strand.
CGGACCCCGGGACCCAACCCGTCCCGCGTGGTGATCGAGATCGAGCTGACCCGGGCGCTGGGGCGCGGCTGAGCGGCGCTCTTTTTCGGCCAGTGATCGAATCCGCCGATACCCGGAGATTCCCAGGGAAAACTACAGCGGCGTCACCGTGTTCAGGTCACGGTGACGCCGCTGCGGGGGGAAGCACCTGAGCGATCTGTTACGACGGGGGAATCGCGTCAGGCACTGCGGGGGGTGGCGGTGATGGTCCTGAGGACCGAGGGTTCCGCCGCCACCTGACGGTGGTCCCTCTGGTCCAGGTTCACGAAGATCATTCCGTAGCGGACTGCACACCGTACGGGCTGCGGCGCCCCCCGAGGCCGCCGCAGACACCGGTACGCCCGTACGTCTCCGTCCTCGTCCCGCGTAACGACGACCGGCTCACCGAAGACGGTCACCATCAACGAGTCACCGCTGTGGGGGATGGCGGTGACCAGGTCGATGAAGTGCCAACCGGAGCGGTAGGCGGTGGCCATCTCGCGGCGGAAGGAACGGTCGTCGGGTGGAGTGGTCACATCAGCTCTCCGGAATCAACTGCCGCAGGAGAGCCCGGCCAGTGCGAGTCGGGAGGACCCGCGACCACGACTGCCGGCCAGTGGCTGTCCGCCTGAACATCACTCTTCGCACCGGAGTGACCACCCAGCGCCCCGAAAACCGCAACGGCGGAGAAGGCGGCCACAAGCACCGAGCGAAGCATTGTCTTACGCATAGTCGGCTTCGTCCTCACTTGAAAGTCTCCCTTTCCCCCGTCGGATAAGACGATGGCTCATTCCGGCACGTCATGGCCACAGGATCGATGCATCATGTTCCTGCACGTTCAGGACCCTGGGGGGTGGAGATTTCGTGGCAAATCAGACTAAGGCGACGCATCCCCATGCGGTGACCGAACTTTGTGAGGAAGGTGGCCGACTTTATGCGAACGCCATCCGTCTGGGGAGGATCGGCCGGGCGGATGCCGAAGGCGCCCCCTGCCTCATGGAGTTCGACCTTCTCCACCCGGATCCGGACGACGCGGACTGGCTGCGCCCGGTGCACCCGTCGGTCGCCCTGGCCGAGCGACTCCACCCGATCGAGCGGGAGATCACGGAACGCCGGCGGCTGTCCATCCAACTTGCGGACTTCTTTGAGCCGTTCCTCGCTCTCAGCGCGCAGTCGGTGACGACCGACCACTCGATCACGGTGCTGGAGGGAGGCACGCGGATCAACGCGGCGCTCAACGCCGCCACGGCCCAGTGCCGCACCGAGATGCTCACCATCCAGCCGAGCGACGACCGCTTCTCCGAGCGCAGCCTCACCCAGGGCCTCGAACGGGACCGGCCGCTGATCGAGCGCGGCGTGCGCATCCGGACCCTCTATCAGCACACCGCGCGCTACAGCCCCGAGAAGCTGGCCTACGTGGACCAGTTGTCGAGCGGGAAGGCCGAGTACCGCACCATCGACGAGGTGGTGGAACGGCTCATCGTGTGCGACGAGACCGTCGCCTTCATCCCCACCCGCGACGATCAGCAAGTCGCTCTGGAACTCCGCCACCCGGGCCTCGTCCGTTACCTGATCAAGGTCTTCGAGTTCATGTGGGGCCGATCGGTCCCACTGAGCGCAGGCGCCCCCTATGAGACCGCGCCCGGCGGCATCAACGACATCCAGCACTCCATAGCCAAGCTCCTCGTCGAGGGCCACGTCGACGAGGCCATCGCCCGGCGCCTCGGAATGAACGTCCGTACCTGCCGGGCCCACATCGCCAAGCTCGCGGCCATCCTCGGCAGTGGCAGCCGCGCCCAGCTCGGTTATCTCATAGCCCAGTCGGGGATTCTGCAGCAGAAGCACTGAAGCCACAGGGAGGACCGGGGTGGGCCCGACACGTCATCCGGAGCACGGCGCGGAGGACCTGTGCCCAACGGGCGCGGAGTTGTACGAACGCGCCCTGCGGAGCGGATGGGTGCGCGCAGGCGAGGCGGAGGGCGCCCCCTGTCTCATCGACTTCGGTCTGCTGCACCCGGCGGTTGAGGATCTCGGCCGGCTGGAGCCCGTGGCGCCCGCCGCCGCCCTCCACCGACTGCTGCGCGCCACCGAGGAGCGCATCGCGGAGGAGCGACGGCGCGAGGACCGACTCGCCCAGACCTTCGAGCCGCTGATGCGCATCGACGGCCGGCGCACCGGGGAGGCGGACACCTCGGCGCTCGTGATGCTCAGCGGTACCCGCCGGATCAACCAGGCCATCACCGAGGCCATGGCCGAAGCGAGCCAGGAGCTCCTGTGCGTGCAACCGCACGCGGGCCTCGTCGGCCGCCGCGTCGAGGAGGCCCGGGCCGTGGCGCTGGTGCGCGACCAGGCGCTGCTGGACCGGGGTGGCCGCATCCGCACCCTCTACCAGCACACTCTGCGTCATGTGCCCTCGGTGCCCGCCTACCACGAGCGGTTGACCGGCGACGTCGAGGCCCGCTCCCTCGACGAGGTCACCGCCCGTCTCATCCTCGTCGACCGCCGGGTCGCCTTCATCCCTGCCAACGACGACCGCACGATGGCGCTCGAAGTACGCCACCCGGCCCTCGTGGGGTACTTCGCGACCACCTTCGACCGCCTGTGGCGGCTGGCCACCCCCATGTACCCACTGGCCGTCCGACAGCCGTCCGCGGACGGCGTCACGCCCCGCCAGCGCGCCATCGCCGGCCTCCTCGTCGAGGGGCACACCGACACCGTCATCGCCGACCGTCTCGGCATGAACGTACGCACCGCCCGTGAGCACATCGCCAAGCTCGCCGCCACCCTCGGCAGTGGCAGCCGGGCCCAGTTGGGCTACCTCATCGGGCAGTCGGGAATTCTTGACCCGGAAGCGTGATCGGCCCCGCCACGGCGGTGCGCGGCGGTCCGTCCAGCCCCGCCTGGGCGATGCGCACGCCCAGCTGCGTACGGCTGGCCGCGCCCAGCGTCTCCGACAGCCGGGCGATGTGGGCCCGGCAGGTGCGGACGCTGATGCCCAGCCGCTCGGCGATCACAGCGTCCTGGTGGCCCTCGGCCAGCAGCGCCGCGATGGACTGCTCACGGTGGGAGATGCCCTCGATGCCCGTCTCGGGCAGCGGCGCGGTCAGCGGGATCGCCAGCCGCCAGAGCCGTTCGAAGACCGTCCCCAGGTACTCCACCAGCGCGGGGTGGCGCAGTTCCAGCGCCATCGTGCGGTCGGCGTTGGCGGGCACGAAGGCGACCGTGCGGTCGAAGAGGATCAGCCGGTCGATCACCTCGTCCAGCGTGCGCGCCTCGACCGCGTCGCCCATCAGCTCCAGGTAGTTGAGCAGCCCCTGGCCGTGCCGGGCCACGTGCGTGTACAGGTCCCGCATCCGCACCCCGCGCCCGCGCAGCGCCAGCGCCCGGTGCAGCCCCTCGGACAGCTCGTGCTCGCGGCGGATGCCGCCCGGCTGGACGGTCAGCACCTCGGTGGTGCACGCCTCGGTCGCCTCGTCCATGGCCGCCTGGATGCGGGACAGGCCGTCCAGCACCCGGATCGCCGTGCCCTCCACGGCCGTGGCGGACACGCGCACCTGGCGGCCCAGTCCGGCGTACCGCTCCACGGCGGCCACCACCGAGCCCACCCGCCGGTGGCTCTCACTGACCTCGTCGTACATCCCGCGCAGCAGCCGGGTCATGACCTCCTGCGGCGCGGTCGGCACCAGGAAGTCCATGTCGTCGGGGTCCGGGTGCAGCAGGGCGAGTTCAAGCAGGCAGGGCACCGGCTCGGCGAGCCGGCGCGGCACCCGGCCCCGTCGTACGGCCCGGGAATACACGTGCTCGCCGGCCTCGCACAGTCGCTCGGCACCGTGTGGATGCTCCGCCGCCCCGTGCCCGGTCATGCCCCATCACACCCCCGGTCTCCGCGTCTTCCGCAGCGCAACTATGCGCGGAGCGGACCGGCTGTGCAACACGGCTCCTACCGGCACGACCCCCGAAAACCAGCGGTTTCGACCGGTGTGCACCAGCCTCCACTTGACGGAACACGGCGTGGCCGGAACCGGCTGTTGTACCCGAACGGGGCACGCTCGCAAGGGAGTTACTTCAGGCCGATCGCCGCGCAGGCCTCCCGGTACTTCGCGGTGCAGATGTCCGACACCCCGTAGATTTCGTCCTCGATGACTGTGTCCTTGATGTTGTTCTTCGTCAGGGCGACCACGGAGACCAACTGGGCCGGAACGTCCTTGTGGGTGGGGCTGCTGACCCGGTCCCGGGTGAGGGAGTCGAACTGGATGTCCTTGCCCTGGACCTTGGCGACCGCCATCTGGGCGGCGGTCTCGGCCTCCGTCCGGTAGGACTTGTACACGCTCATGTACTGCTCGCCGGTGACGATCCGCTGCACGGCGTCGAGTTCGGCGTCCTGGCCGGTGATGAACGGCAGGTCGGTGACGCCCGCCGCCTTGAAGGCCTTGATGACGCCGCCCGCCATGCCGTCGTTGGCGGAGTAGACGGCGGCGATGTTGTCCTTGCCGAGCGAGGCGAGCGCCTGGGCCATGTTCGCCTCGGCGTTCTCGGGCTTCCAGTCCTTGGTGTCGTAGGACTTGCCGATCTTGACCTTCCCGTTGAGCTGGGAGAGCGCGCCCTCCTTGAACTGCTTGGCGTTCGGGTCGGTGGGCGAGCCGTTGATCATGACGATCTGGTCGGAGGTGTCGACACCGGAACCCAGCGCCTCGAGCAGGGAACGGCCCTGCACCTCGCCCACCAGTTCGTTGTCGAAGGAGATGTAGGCGTCGATCGGGCCCTCGGAGAGCCGGTCGTAGGCGATGACCGGGATGTTCGCGTCCTTGGCCTTCTGCACCATGTCGGCGATGGCGTGCGAGTCGACGGCGTCGAGCAGGATGACGTCGACCTTGTTGTCGATCATTCGCTGCATCTGGCCGGCCTGCCGGCCCGCGTCCGCGTCCGCGTTGGCGTACTCGACCTTGCCCTGGTTCCGGGTCAGGTCGGCGACCTTCTTCTTGATGATGGGGTAGTCGAACTTCTCGTACCGGGTGTTGGCCGTCTCCGGCAGCAGCAGACCCACCGTCAGGTCGTTGCCCTTGGTCGGGCTCGCGGCGCTGCTGCTCCCCGACCCGCCGAGCGCCCCGCAGGCGGCGAGCGAGAAGGTCAGCGTGGGCGCGGCCACGGCTATGGCGATACGACGCATCGAGGTGCTCACTTCTGGTGCCTTCCGGACGAGGGCGCAGCATTGCAACCCAGGTGACTGAAAAGCCAACGCGAGGGGACCACCGGCGTCAAGCGGAACCACTTAACGAGATGGCAACGCAACGCTCCGCTGTGTCTGTGAAGACCTTGCGGAGTCTTGCGGAATCGCCTCCAAACGCCCTTTACCGGCCCGCCACTCGACGGCCGCCCACCGCCGGGTCGAGATCCGTACAACCAACTCCCGCCACGCGAGTCATGATCACGGGAGGCCCGCTCCGGCGTTCCCGCCACGATCCCCTCCGGCACCCACACCCTGCGCGTGGACTACGCCAACTGGACGAGCGCGACCGACGTCAAGTTCCGTTACACACCCCGGCCTTCGGCGAGCGTCGACAAGGCCGGGCCGCTCGCCCCGGCCGGCCTCACCGTGTCGTACGCCAAGAACTCGGGCCGGGCCGAGACGACATGGACCAGGAACAAGGAGCTGGACCTCGCCGGGTACCGCCTGTACCCGCGCCCCAGGGGAACGGCAGCTGGACGCGTTCACCTGCGCCGGAGCCGCCGGCGGCACGACGAGGGGCCGGGAGGCTGTACGGCCTCCCGGCCCCTCGTCGTCGTTCGTGCCCGCGTGGTGTCGTGCGTCGCCCGCGGCTGAGAGCGGGTCAGTCCGGCTGCTGCCGCTTGGGCCGCCACACCACCAGCGCGCTGGTCTGCTGGACCTCCTGGTAGGGGACCAGGTCCCGGCGGTAGGAGGCGTGGACGGCGGCCTCGCGCTGCCGCATCGCCGCCGCGGCGCCGTCCAGCGCCGCCTGGAGCTCCGCGATCCGGGACTGGAGCGCCGAGACCTGGTTCTCCAGTTCGATGATGCGCTTGATGCCGGCCAGGTTGATGCCCTCGTCCTGCGACAACTGCTGCACCTGGCGGAGCAGTTCGATGTCACGGGCCGAGTAGCGGCGCCCCCGTCCGGCGGTGCGGTCGGGGGACACCAGGCCCAGCCGGTCGTACTGGCGGAGTGTCTGCGGGTGCAGTCCGGACAGCTGGGCGGCCACCGAGATGACGTACACCGGTGTGTCTTCCGTCAGTTCGTACGGGTTGCGACGGCGGCCGTCCATCTCACTCATGCTCCCTTCGCGGCCTCGAACAGCTCGGCCCGCGGGTCCTCGCCCGCGGTGGCCTCGCGATACGCCTGAAGCGCGTCACGAGCCTTCCCCGACAGGTCCTTCGGGACACTCACCTCCACGGTGACCAGGAGGTCGCCGTGGCTGCCGTCCTTGCGGACCGCGCCCTTGCCGCGGGCCCGCATCGTGCGCCCGTTCGGGGTACCCGGGGGCAGCTTCAGCGTCACCGAAGGACCGCCCAGGGTGGGCACGCGGACCTCGCCGCCCAGGGCCGCCTCGGCGAACGTGACCGGCACGGTGACGGTGAGGTTGTCGCCCCGGCGGCCGAAGACCGGGTGCTCCCCGACGTGCACCACCACGTACAGGTCGCCCGCGGGTCCGCCGCGCTCGCCCGGGGCGCCCTTGCCGCGCAGCCGGATCCGCTGGCCGTCGCTGACCCCGGCCGGAATGCGGACCTGCATCGTCCGGGACGACTTGGCCCGCCCGGAACCCATGCAGACCTCACAGGGGTTCTCCGCGATGAGACCGCGGCCCTTGCAGTCCGGGCACGGGTCCGTCAGCGAGAATCCGCCGCCGGAGCCGCGCGCCACCTGTCCGGTGCCGACGCAGGTCGGGCACACCCGCGGTGTGCCGTTCTTGTCGCCGGTGCCCGAACAGGCCTTGCACGGTTGCTGGCTGGACATGCGCAGCGGCACCGTCGCGCCCTCGATGGCCTCCGTGAAACTCAGCGTGACCTCGGACTCGATGTCCTGGCCGCGCCTGGGCTGGGCACGCGTGGTGCCCGTGCCGCCCCGGTTGAACAGGCCCCCGAAGACGTCACCGATTCCGCCGCCGAAGCCGCCGCTCCCGCCGCCGCCCTGGGCGCCTCCGAAGAGGTCGCCCAGGTCGAAGTTGAAGGAGCCGCCGCCGGCGCCCGGGCCGGGGCGGAAGCCGCCGTTGCCGAACAGGGCGCGGGCCTCGTCGTACTCCTTGCGCTTCTTGGCGTCGCCGAGCACGTCGTTCGCCTCGGAGATCTCCTTGAAGCGCTCCTCGGCCTTGGCGTTGCCCTTGTTGGCGTCCGGGTGGAACTCGCGGGCGAGCTTCCGGTACGCCTTCTTGATCTCGGCCTCGGTGGCGTCCTTGGGGACGCCGAGGACCTTGTAGTAGTCCTTCTCGATGAAGTCCTTGGTGCTCATCCCCGACGTCCCTCCTCTCGTGCGTCGTCCGTTATTACGTCAGCCCTCCTCCGGGCCACCGTTCTCCTTGTCCTCGCCCTGCTCGGCGGCCTGGGCCGTGCCGGACTCCTCGGCCGGCTCGACCGTCTGCGCGCCGGGCTGGGGCTCGGCCACCGCCACCCGCGCGGGGCGGATGGTGCGCTCGCCGATCCGATACCCGGGCTGCAGAATCGCCACGCACGTCGTCTCGGTGACGTCCGGCGCGTACGAGTGCATCAGGGCCTCGTGGATCGTCGGGTCGAAGGGCTCGCCCTCCTTGCCGAACTGCTGGAGCCCGAGCTTCGCCACCACGGTCTCCAGCGACTCGGCGACGGACTTGAAACCGCCCACCAGTTCGCTGTGGTCCCGCGCGCGGCCGATGTCGTCGAGCACGGGCAGGAGCTCGGACAGGATGTTCGCGACAGCGACCTCCCGTACCGCGATCCGGTCGCGCTCGACCCGGCGCCGGTAGTTCTGGTACTCGGCCTGGAGCCGTTGCAGGTCCGCCGTGCGCTCGCCGAGCGCCGTGCGCACCTGGTCCAGCTGGGCCGTCAGCGCGGCCGACTGGTCCGCTTCACCGGCCGGGGCCGCGCCCTTGTCCTGGGCGGCGGCCTGCGCGGCGTCGTCGGAGGTGCCCGAGGCGGCGTCGGACGGCGGCGGAGGCTGCGGCTGATGTTCCTCGAAGCCGGGGGTCTCCTCCGTCACGCCGCACCGTCCTTGCGCTCGTCGTCGACGATCTCGGCGTCCACGACGTCGTCGTCGGCCTTGGCCTGGCCCGCACCGGCGTCACCGGCACCGCCCGCGGCCTGCGCGGCCTGGGCGTCGGCGTACATGGCCTGGCCGAGCTTCTGGGAGACGGCGGCGACCTTCTCCGTGGCGGTGCGGATCTCAGCGGTGTCCTCGCCCTTGAGCTGCTCCTTCAGCTCGGCGACGGCGGACTCCACCTCGGTCTTGATCTCGCCGGGGACCTTGTCCTCGTTGTCCTTGAGGAACTTCTCGGTCTGGTAGACGAGCTGCTCGCCCTGGTTGCGGGTCTCGGCGGCCTCGCGGCGCTTGTGGTCCTCCTCCGCGTAGCGCTCGGCCTCCTCGCGCATGCGGTCGACCTCGTCCTTCGGGAGCGAGGAGCCGCCGGTGACGGTCATCTTCTGCTCCTTGCCGGTGCCGAGGTCCTTCGCCGTGACGTGCATGATGCCGTTGGCGTCGATGTCGAAGGACACCTCGATCTGCGGGACGCCGCGCGGCGCCGGCGGCAGACCGGTCAGCTCGAACATGCCGAGCTTCTTGTTGTACGCGGCGATCTCGCGCTCGCCCTGGTAGACCTGGATCTGCACCGACGGCTGGTTGTCCTCGGCCGTGGTGAAGATCTCCGAGCGCTTGGTCGGGATCGTGGTGTTGCGCTCGATCAGCTTGGTCATGATGCCGCCCTTGGTCTCGATGCCGAGGGACAGCGGGGTGACGTCGAGCAGCAGGACGTCCTTGACCTCGCCCTTGAGGACACCGGCCTGGAGCGAGGCGCCGATGGCGACGACCTCGTCCGGGTTCACGCCCTTGTTGGCCTCCTTGCCGCCGGTCAGCTCCTTGACGAGCTCGGCGACCGCGGGCATACGGGTGGAACCACCGACGAGCACGACGTGGTCGATGTCGCTGACGGAGACGCCGGCGTCCTTGATGACGTTGTGGAACGGCGTCTTGCAGCGCTCCAGCAGGTCGGCCGTCAGCTGCTGGAACTGGGCGCGGGTGAGCCTCTCGTCCAGGTGCAGCGGGCCCTCGGCGGACGCGGTGATGTAGGGCAGGTTGATCGAGGTCTCGGTGGACGAGGACAGCTCGATCTTGGCCTTCTCCGCCGCCTCACGCAGACGCTGCAGGGCCATCTTGTCCTTGGACAGGTCCACGCCGTGACCGGACTGGAACTGCTTGACCAGGTAGTCGACGACGCGCTGGTCCCAGTCGTCACCACCGAGGTGGTTGTCTCCGTTGGTGGCCTTCACCTCGACGACGCCGTCGCCGATCTCCAGCAGCGAGACGTCGAACGTACCGCCACCGAGGTCGAAGACGAGGATCATCTGCTCGTCCTTGTCGAGGCCGTACGCCAGGGCGGCGGCCGTCGGCTCGTTGACGATGCGCAGCACGTTCAGACCGGCGATCTCGCCGGCCTCCTTGGTGGCCTGGCGCTCGGCGTCGTTGAAGTACGCCGGGACGGTGATGACCGCGTCCGTGACCTTCTCGCCGAGGTAGGCCTCCGCGTCCCGCTTCAGCTTCTGCAGCACGAAGGCGCTGATCTGCTGCGGGTTGAAGTCCTTGCCGTCGAGGTTGATCCTCCAGTCGGTGCCCATGTGGCGCTTGACCGACCGGATGGTCCTGTCGACGTTGGTGACGGCCTGGCGCTTGGCCACCTCACCGACCAGCACCTCGCCGTTCTTGGCGAAGGCGACGACGGACGGCGTGGTCCTGGCACCCTCGGCGTTGGTGATGACGGTGGGCTCGCCGCCTTCGAGAACGCTGACGACGGAGTTAGTCGTGCCCAGGTCGATGCCGACCGCACGTGCCATGGTGAATTCCTCCAGCTGACTTGAGTGGAACGGACTCAAGTGTGCCCGAGGCTCACCGCCGGGTCAACAGACCTGAGCCACATCGACTCAAGTCTTATCCATCCCTTATACGCAAGGGCGCTCTGACCTGCGGCGATGTGGATTGCCGGGGCGGAGGAGGCGGATATTCAAGTTGACGGCGAGGGACCTGAACGCCGGCTGCGCCCGACTCCGCGTCGTACGGAGCCCTGCCGCGCGGGGCTCCCGGAGCCCCCGCGCCGGACTGCCTCAGGGCACGGAGGGCCCGGAAGGGCTCGGCGCGGGAACGGGCGCCGGAGGCGTCCCCACGCACGCGTGGCGGTCCCCCGGAACCGGACGCGTCGGCACGCGCGCGCGTGGCGCCGCCGGCGACGGGAAGGCCCCGGGCCGTCCGCTCCTCGGGCCGCCCGCGGGTTCCGGGCACCCGGGTCTGCCCCCGGGTGCCCGGAACCCGGGACTGCGTGCGCGTACCGGAACCCGGGGTCTGCGCGCGGGCCCCGTTGACTTCGGTGTGCCGCCGCGGCGCGTACGCCGGCACCCGCAGCAGCCCGAGGACGACCGCCAGGGCCGCCCCGGCCACCCACAGTACGGCCGTCGGCTTCGCCCAGCCCGTGTGCACCAGCACCCCGACCAGCACCGCGGCGAAGGTGGCGAGACCGAGCAGGACGGTCGCGCCCGGCGGAGTCGGCCCGAGCCGGCGCAGCCGGTGCGCGAAGTGGTCGGGGCCGCGGCGCAGCAGGGGACGCCCGGCCAGCTTCCGCGACACGAGGACCAGCACGGCGTCGGCGCTCGCCGTGGCGGTGAGCGCGAACAGCACCGCCACGGTGGAGCCCGTGTCGTACCCGGTACGGGTGAGGAGGGCCGCGGAGGCGAGCACGAAGCCGGTGAACAGCGAGCCGCCGGACCCGAACGCGACCCGCGCCGGATGCCAGTTGTGCATCAGGAAGCCGGTGAGGGCGGCGGCCAGCACGCTCAGCAGCACCGCGAGGTCGTCCATCACCTCGGCCGCCGCGCACACGCCCACCCCGAACGCGGTGAGCACTCCCACCGTGCCCGCGAGGCCGTCCGCGTGGTCGAGTCCACGAAAGGCGGCGGCCACACAGGCGATCCAGGCCACGGCGGCGATCCCGGCCACGGGCCCGATCTCGTCGTACGGCACCACGCAGGCCGCCGCGAGGGCCGTACCGACGAACAGGAACGGCGTCTTCAGCCGCCACACGTCCGCGGCGGTCCCGAGCACGGCGACGGCCGCGCCCGCGGTGAGCAGCCTGCCCACCCCGTCGCCCAGCGGGGCGGTGCCCGTCCAGCCGCCGGCCGCGGCGACCAGGCAGGTGCTGAGCACCACGGCCAGGCCGCCGAGCAGCGGCAAGGGGCGGGCCCGCCTCCTGCGGTCGACGAGGCCCAGCCGGAGCGCGAGCACTCGGAGCAGCGCCGAGAGCAGGGCGGCGAGGAGGAGAGCGGTGATGGCGGTGGTGATCCCGTAGAGCACGGTTCTTAAATTAGGGGTATATGGGGCGATCGGGTGCGAATAACACGATCGGAACGCGACTGGATTGCCGGGCGCCCCCCCGGCACCCCCCGGACGGCCCTCAAGAGGGCTTTCAGCGACCCAGATCACCCCGCGCCCGGCTGCATCGCGACAGATGATGGGGGTAGTCTCAGACGGACTACATAAGTTACCGCTCAGTAATCTAGAGGCCGCCTCAGGAGCCCCCATGCAACTCGCCGCGATCATCGTGTCGCTGGTCCTGACCGTGGTCGGCGTCGCGCTGCTCGCCCGTGCCATCGGCCAGTTCGTCCGGTACTTCAAGCTGGGTCAGCCCGTACCCGCCGGCGCCCGTACCGACAACCCCTACCAGCGCAGCGTGACCCTGGTCCGGGAGTTCCTCGGCCACACCCGGATGAACCGGTGGGGCATCGTGGGCGTCGCCCACTGGTTCGTGGCCATCGGCTTCCTGACGCTGCCGCCCACCCTCGCACAGGCGTTCGGTCAGTTGTTCCGGGCCGACTGGACGCTGCCGGTCATCGGTGACTTCCTGCCGTTCGAGATGTACATCGAGTTCATCGGCGTGATGACCGTCCTCGGCATCGCCGTGCTCATCGCGATCCGGCTGCTGAGCCTGCCGTCCCGGCCCGGCCGCAAGTCCCGCTTCGCCGGCTCCAAGGCCGGCCAGGCGTACTTCGTCGAGTACGTCATCCTCACCATCGGCCTCGCGATCTACGTCCTGCGCGGACTGGAGGGCGCGCTGCACCACGTGGAGCACTACGAGGCCGGGTACTTCGCCTCGTACCCGCTGGTGCTCGCCTTCAAGGGCCTGTCGGCCGGCACCCTGCAGAACCTGGTCTACCTGACCGCGATGATCAAGATCGGCACGTCCTTCGTGTGGATGATCGTCGTCTCCCTGACCACCAACATGGGCGTGGCCTGGCACCGCTTCCTGGCCTTCCCGAACATCTGGTTCAAGCGCGAGGCCGACGGCGGCACGGCCCTGGGCGCCCTCCAGCCGATGACCTCCGGCGGCAAGGCGATCGACTTCACCGACCCCGGCGACGACGACGTCTTCGGCGTCTCCCAGGTCGAGCAGTTCTCCTGGAAGGGCCTGCTGGACTTCTCCACCTGCACCGAGTGCGGCCGCTGCCAGTCGCAGTGCCCGGCCTGGAACACCGGCAAGCCGCTCTCCCCCAAGCTGCTGATCATGTCGCTGCGCGACCACGCGCACGCCAAGGCCCCGTACCTGCTGGCCGGCGGCGGCAAGTCGATGGAGGGCGAGGAGAAGGCCTCCGCCGAGCAGCTGAAGGACGTCCCGGCCGCGGCGCTCGCCGAGGCCGAGCGCCCGCTGATCGGCACGCTGGAAGAGAACGGCGTCATCGACCCGGACGTCCTGTGGTCCTGCACCACCTGCGGCGCCTGCGTCGAGCAGTGCCCGGTCGACATCGAGCACGTCGACCACATCGTCGACATGCGCCGCTACCAGGTCATGATCGAGTCCTCGTTCCCGTCCGAGGCGGGCACGATGCTCAAGAACCTGGAGAAGAAGGGCAACCCCTGGGGCCTGGCCAAGAAGCAGCGCCTGGAGTGGACCAAGGAGGTCGACTTCGACGTCCCGGTGGTCGGCAAGGACGTCGAGGACCTCTCCGAGGTCGACTACCTGTACTGGGTCGGCTGCGCCGGCGCCCTGGAGGACCGCGCCAAGAAGACCACCAAGGCCTTCGCGGAGCTGCTGCACATCGCGGGCGTGAAGTTCGCGATCATGGGCGGCGACGAGAAGTGCACCGGTGACTCCGCCCGCCGCCTGGGCAACGAGCCCCTGTTCCAGGAACTCGGCATGGAGAACGTCGCCACGCTGAACATGGCCTTCGGCGAGGAGACGGACGACGAGGGCAACGTCACCGAGGAGTCCCGCAAGCCGAAGTCGGCGAAGAGGATCGTCGCCACCTGCCCGCACTGCCTCAACACGCTCGGCAACGAGTACCCGCAGCTCGGCGGCGACTACGAGGTCATCCACCACACCCAGCTGCTCCAGCACCTGGTGGACGAGGGCAAGCTGGTCCCGGTCACCCCGGTCGAGGGCATCATCACCTACCACGACCCCTGCTACCTGGGCCGCCACAACAAGATCTACACGCCTCCGCGCGAGATCATCGGCAAGGTCCCCGGCCTCAGGAACGAGGAGATGCACCGCCACAAGGAGCGCGGCTTCTGCTGCGGCGCCGGCGGCGCCCGGATGTGGATGGAGGAGCGGATCGGCAAGCGCATCAACGACGAGCGTGTCGACGAGGCCCTTTCGCTGAACCCGGACATCGTCTCGACGGCCTGCCCGTTCTGCCTGGTCATGCTCACGGACTCCGTGAACGGCAAGAAGAACGACGGCAAGGCCAAGGAGTCCATCCAGGTCGTGGACGTCGCCCAGCTTCTGCTGGACTCCGTCCGGACGCCGGTCGACCCGGCGGGCGAGGCGGCCGACGAGAGCGAGCCGGAGCCCGCGCCGGTGAAGTAGGCGGCCCGGCCGTTCCCGCGCCCGGCGCCCCCGCGTCCGACGCCCCCGTGTCCGTACGGGCACGGGGGCGTCGCCGTGTTTCCGGGAGCGCTACGCGCCCTTGGGAGCGGCCTGCTGAACGACCTCGAAGGACCACAGGGTCGAGCCGGTGGCTGCGGGCTTCGGCCGCTCCCCTCCCTCACCCCCGCCGGCGCCCTGGTGCGCGGCCTTCATCGGCCCCTCCAACCAGGCCTGGAACGACTCCTCGTCACGCCAGCGCGTGTAGACGAGGTAGGTGTCGGTGCCCTCGACGGGGCGCAGGAGCTCGAACCACTCGAACCCGTCGGAGCTCTCGACCGCGTGCGCCCGGGAGGCGAATCGCTTCTCCAGCGTCTCGCGCTGCTCGGCGGGCACGGTCAGTACGTTGATCTTGACTACGCTCATGGTCCCATCCTGCCCGGTGGCCCCCGGGCCGCCACTCAGCGCCTCCGTGTCGCGCCCGTGGTCCGGAAAGCTCCCGCCCGACACCTCGGAACACCCCGTGAACGCCCCTGAGAAACGACCGGAACGCCCCTTAAGGGATGTCACAGCTCGGACCCAAAGCCCTGCCGGAACACCCGGCCCCGCACGTGACTTGCCGGGCTCGGGTACGTTCGTTGACGTGGCTGGATTCAGGAGCGGACGCGGCGGCCGGAACGACCGTGCCCCGCAAGCGCGGACCCAACGACCTCCGTACGGGCAGCAGGCGCCCCAGGCCCCCTCGTACGGTCATCCCCCGGCGCAGCAGCGGCCGCCGTACGGAGGCGGCGGCGCCCAGTGGCCCCAGGCCGGCGGCGGCTACGGCGGCGGCCAGGGCGAGCCGGAGTACTTCGGCGGCGGCTACCCGCAGGGCGGCCCCGACCCGTACGCGGCCAACAACCCCGGCCACACCCAGGCCTTCGCCGTCGGCGAGGACCCCTACAACCAGAGCGGGACCTACCGCGCGGGCTCGGCACCGGCCGGCCCGATCGGCCCCCGTCTGCACTGGACGGACCTGCTGAGGGGCATAGTCCTGTCCCCCAACCAGACCTTCCTCCAGATGCGCGACTACACGATGTGGGGCCCCGCCCTCATCGTGACGTTCCTCTACGGACTGCTCGCGGTCTTCGGCTTCGACGGCGCCCGCAAGGACGCCATCAACGCCACCCTCTCCAACGCGGTCCCGATCGTCCTGATCACCGCCGTGGCCATCGTGATCAGCTCCTTCATCCTCGGTGTGGTCACCCACACCCTGGCCCGCCAGCTCGGCGGCGACGGAGCCTGGCAGCCCACGGTCGGCCTGTCCATGCTGATCATGTCGATCACGGACGCGCCGCGCCTGCTCGTCGCCATGTTCCTCGGCGGCGACGCGGGCTTCGTCCAGCTGCTCGGCTGGGCCACCTGGGTCGCGTGCGGCGCCCTGCTGACCCTCATGGTCAGCCGTTCCCACGACCTGCCCTGGCCCAAGGCCCTGGGCGCCTCGGCGATCCAGCTGATCGCACTGCTGTCGATCGTGAAGCTCGGCACGTTCTAGCGTTCTAGCGTTCCGGCCTTCCAGCAGCCCACCAGCGCACAAGGGGCCCGGCGATGATCCGCCGGGCCCCTTGCTCGTCTCCTGCCTGCTCGTCCCCTGCCGTCAGGGCTTGCCGCCGATCTCACACGCCCTGCACGGCGGCTGCCCGCAGGTGCACTGCATGACGGCCTCCACGACCCCGCGGTCGTGGTAGAGGCACTCGTCCTTGCAGGTGTGGCGCGGGATGAACCCCGCCGGGATCTCGCCGGGCCACGGCTCGTGGCCGTCCCGGCAGCGGGCGAACCGCTCGGGGTCGGTGGAGTGCAGGTCGTGCATGCTCGACCGTGCCTTGTCCTCCAGCTCCCGCACCCGCTCCACCAGGCTCTTCAGCTCGGCGGCGAGGCCGGCGTACTGGTCGGTGCCGGTCCTCACGTGTGCGGCCCGCAGCGCCATCGCCGCGTTGCCCAAAAACCTGCCGGCGTCCTGAAGGTCGGTCACGTGATGCAACTGAATGCCGTTCACGCCTCGTACCCACACGGCGTCCATGTTGCTCACCGATCCGCCCTCCTTGGTTTTCTGCGAGACAGTATGCGTGGCGTCGGCGCCTCCACATAAGGAAAAATCAATCTATTTACCGAAACTAAAGGTCTCGGCGGCAACCGTCCAGCAAAATTCGGAGTGAGTCGGCTCACTCTTCCCCTCGCAATGGATCTTCCACTGGTTCCCCCCGGCACCCGGCTGATCAACGCGGCCGCTCGATCATGCGCTGATGCACACACCACGGGCCACCGGAGCAGGAGAGGGACGCGGTCGACCCCTCTCCGACTTGACACGCCCATTGACGAGACGTCTCCTTGAAGAGAGGAAACAGTTGCGGCAGACGCTTTTCCAGGCGTGCCCGCACACTCGGGTTCGCGAGCGTCCAGTGGTTTCCGGAGCGATAATGGCCACTTACGAATATCTGTGCAGTCATTGCGGTCCTTTCGATGTGAAATTGACGATCGGAACGGCACCCAAGACGTATGGCTGCCCTTTTTGCGCGGACGCTGCGAGGCGTTTGTACTCCGCGCCCGGCCTGTCGACGGCCTCGAGCGCGTCCACCGTCCTCCGCGAACGCGAGGAGCAGGCCCGTGAGGCCCCGGCAGTAGTCTCCGAAGTGCCGCCGCGCACAAGGCCGGAGCCGCGACCGCACCCCGCGCTCTCACGGTTGCCGCGTCCCTGACTGTCTCCACCCCACGCGGAGTCAGGAGGTGCGTCCCGGTGGGAAATGTGGGACTCCTCTTTGTCGGTGCGGTGCTCTTCATGAATGGGTTGCTGCTTCTCGGCAAGGTCGACGCCCGTGCGGGAGCAGTATTCAACCTGTTCGTAGGAACACTTCAGGTACTGACGCCGACTTACCTCATCTTCACCTCGGGCGGCGACCCCAAGAAGATCCTGGCGGCATCCGGAATCTATCTGTTCTCCTTCACCTACCTCTATGTGGGTATCGGCCTGCTCGCCGACCTCGACACCACCGGAGTCGGCTATTACTCATTGTTTGTGGCAATTGCCGCCCTGGGATATTCGTACGCCAATTTCCGGCTCTTGAAGGACTACCCCTTCGGGGTCATCTGGCTCTACTGGGCCTTGCTGTGGTTCCTGTTCTTCCTGCTGCTCGGTCTCAAGATGGACCACCTCAGGACCTATACGGGCTGGATCACCGCGATCGAGGGCTGGGTCACCGGTGCCATTCCCGCGGGGCTGCTGCTCTCCGGCTACTGGAAGCACCCCACCGAGACCGCCATCGCCCTGGGGGTCTTCGGCGTGCTGATGTTCGTGGGGCTGTGGCCGCGCACCCGTCAATCGCCTCGGCCCACCCAAACCGCTCCGCCGGCCAATGGTGCGGGCGCCCCAACGTCACCGGATCAGAAGTGAGGAGCTGTCATGCCCGAAATTCTCTTCAGTGTGGACCAGAGCAAGTCGATGCGTGAGCAGGACGTTCCCGGACACAACAGGTGGCACCCCGACATCCCCAGCGCCACCATGGTGAAGCCGGGAGCGGAGTTCCGCATAGAGTGCCGCGACTGGACCGACTGCCAGATCGGCAACAACGACTCGGCCAACGATGTGCGCGACATCGACCTGACCATCCCTCACATGCTCAGCGGGCCGATAGGCGTGGAGGGCGCCGAACCAGGCGACCTGCTCGTCGTCGACATCCTCGACCTCGGCCCCGTGCCGCAGCAGAGCGGGGACGCGGCCGGCCAGGGCTGGGGCTACACCGGCATCTTCGCCAAGGCCAACGGCGGAGGCTTCCTGACCGACTACTTCCCGGACTCCTACAAGGCCGTCTGGAACTTCCACGGCCAGCAGGCGGTCTCCCGCCACCTGCCCGGCATCCGCTACACCGGAATCACCCACCCCGGGCTGTTCGGAACGGCCCCGTCCGCCGAGATGCTCGCCCGCTGGAACGCGCGCGAGAAGGCGCTGATCGACACCGACCCGAACCGGGTCCCGCCCCTCGCCGTACCTCCGGACGCCAGCAACGCGCTCGCCGGCACGGCCACCGGGGACCTCGCCGACCGCATCGCCGCGGAAGGCGCGCGCACGGTGCCCGCCCGTGAGAACGGCGGCAACCAGGACATCAAGAACATGACCCGCGGCTCGCGGGCCTTCTTCCCCGTGTACGTCAAGGACGCCAAGCTCTCCGCGGGCGACCTGCACTTCAGCCAGGGCGACGGAGAGATCAGCTTCTGCGGCGCCATCGAGATGGGCGGCTTCATCGACTTCCACATCGACCTGATCAAGGGCGGCATGGAGAAGTACGGCATCACCACCAACCCGGTGTTCATGCCCGGTAACGTCGAGCCGCGCTACACGGAGTTCATCAGCTTCATCGGTGTCTCCGTCGACCACGACACGGACACCAACTTCTACATGGACGCGACGCTGGCCTACCGGCGTGCCTGCCTCAACGCGGTCGAGTACTTCAAGAGGTTCGGCTACAGCGGCGAGCAGGCCTACCTGCTGCTCGGCTCCGCGCCCATAGAGGGACGCATCAGCGGCATCGTCGACATCCCGAACGCCTGCTGTTCGCTGTACGTGCCCACCGCCATGTTCGACTTCGACGTCCGGCCGTCCGCCGCCGGCCCGATGAAGGCCGACCGCGGTCAGGCGGCGCTGACCATCGCCTGACCGGACCACGCACAGGAACGGCCCCGCAGCTCGTGCTGCGGGGCCGTACGGCCTTCGACGCGGCGCTACGGGGCCTCTCGGACCTCTCGCTACAGGGCGTCCTTCGAGGGCGTGATCGGCGTACCGGCCTTGCGGCACGGGGGCAGCACGGACCAGGCTGACTTAACTGGATGACAGTAGTTACCTGACCCCTGCTCAGGAGGTAGGGGAGGGCCGACCGTGGCACGCAGGGTGGGGATCTACACCCGCATCTCGCGGGACGACGAAGGCGAAGCGCTCGGTGTCGCGCGACAGCAACAGGACTGCGAGCGTCTAGCAGATCTCCGATCCTGGCAGGCCGTGAAGGTCTACGAGGACAACGACGTATCCGCGTTCAAGCGCAACGTCGTACGCGAAGAGTTCGAGCTGATGCTGAAGGATCTCCGCGCCGGCCTCATCGACGGCATCGTGGCGTACGACCTTGACCGACTGACCCGACAGCCACGAGACCTTGAACGCCTCATCGAGATCTACGACGAGCGCCCACGGCTGGAGTTCGCCACCGTCACGAACGACATCAACCTTGGGACGCCGGACGGCCGCACCATGGCGCGCATCATGGTCGTGTTCGCCAACAAGTCGTCACACGACGCCTCGCGCCGCATCAAGCGCAAACACTTGGAGTTGGCCCAGCAAGGCAAGGACAGCGGCGGACCGGCGCCGTACGGATGGAGGAAGGACGATCGCACGAAGGTCGACCCGGAGGCGGCCAAGGCGATCCGCGAGGCACAGCGCGAGATCCTCGCCGGCGTCCGCATCGGCACCATTCGCACCCGGTGGCAGGAGCAGGGCTTGGGTAACCCTCGGGAAGGCACCAAGCGGATGGCTCACCACGGGGTCGAGCAAATCCTGACCAATCCCAGGCTCGTCGGCTACCGGACGTACCACGGCGAGATCCTTTACGGCGACGACGGCCAGCCCGTCATGGGCGAGTAGGAAACAATCAACACGCTCGAAGATTGGGAAGCAGTGTGCGCTGCCGTCGCCGAGCGGAAGCAGAAGCACCCTGGCAGGTCGCTCGCTCGTAAGTATCTGCTCTCAGGGGTCGCACGCTGCGGCCTGTGCAAGGCGAAGATCCGGGGCCAGGTCAACCAACGCTGGAAGCCAGGGTCAAAGGCGGCGAAGTTCAGTTATCAGTGCTCGGTGGTGAACGGTGGATGCGGCAAAGTCGCCCGCGTCGGCGAGCCCGTTGACCGGCTGATAGCTCAACTCGCGCTTGAGGAGCAGCGTTCACGAGCGATGGTGACGGCTGCCCCAGCCGACCAACGTTGGCCGCGGGAACCCGAGCTGGAGCAAGTCAACGAGGACATTGCCCAACTGGTCGAGGCCGAGAGGACGAAACAGATCACCGTTGCCACTCTCCTACAGCTCTTGCCCGCCAAAGAGCGCTTGCGCGACGAACTGAAGTTGGAGCGCGCCCGTTTCTACAAGGAACAGAGGCAGGCGAAAGCCAAGGGCGATGCGGCGAACCTGACGGTTGACGAGTTCTTCGGTCTGCCGATCGAGCGCCAACAGGAAATCATCTTGCACAGCCTGTCGGCCGTGATCATCTATTCGGCCAGCCGCGGACGACGCAAGTTCGACCCGAGCCTGATCGAACCAGTCTGGCGGTGATCATCAAGCTCGGCCCTGTAGGACGAGCGCACGCCGTACCCATTCCCCGTCCCGCTCAGGAGCCCGGCGCAGGTGCATCCGTATCCACTTTTCGGTCGACATGATCACGGCCACTGTCAACCATCAGCTGGGACCGAAGTGTCAAGCATCTACCGGGACCGGACAAGCCGCTACGCGCCTGAGCTGTTACAGGTTTCTCTACCTCATCAAGCACCCGTCGTCGCTTCGCTCCTCCGGGCGGGCGCGGGCGGCCGGCGGCGCCCGCGCTCATGTCTCCGCCCCGCTCGGCACCTCCGGCCGCCCGCTCCCGCCCAAGAGACAGGCACACAGGGCACGAGGTCAGAACACGTCGTGGCTGGGGCGGTCGGCTCCACGACTTGGCTGGGGGACCGAAGCACGGTTCAACTGCTGTGAAGCGTGGCGTCCCAGCCGTTGGCCAGGCGAGTTGCGCTAGAGCCGCGTGATCCTCAACAACCTCCCCGGAAGGTGACCTGGTGAGTCTGCGCGAACTGGAAGAAGCTGTCCCAGCCTTGCTGGATATCCGGTCAGCCGAGGTCACGTCCGCTGGCGTGGTGTATCCACGGCCACTCGGTGATCTCGTTTTGAGGCTATGCGGTGAGTTCGGTGGGCAGGGCGGTCTCGTCGGTTTCTGACTCGATCGGGTGGAGGCGGGCTTTGGCGAGGAGTTCGCGGCCCATGTAGCGGCGGGCTTCGGTCCACTCGTCGTTCTGCTCGGCCAGGACCGCGCCGACGAGCCGGATCACAGCGGTGCGGTCGGGAAAGATACCGACCACGTCGGTGCGACGCCGGATCTCCTTGTTCA
>NZ_JBSFJL010000027.1:0-38063 GCF_053598035.1 Streptomyces sp. NPDC001204
CCCCCAGGCCATGCGATCAACAGGGGGGAGCAGTCATGCCGGGCCCAGAGGCCGGGCGCCCCATTGCGGGGCCACGAAGAAGGTAATGGGGGGGGAGTGGCCGGACAGCGGGTGCGCGGAAGCCTGACCTCTCGTACGGCGTGTCGTGCGGACGGCCGCGGGCACTGGGAGACCATGGGCGGGCGTTGACACGCCCGCGAGGTCGGTCTGTGGACGGAGAGGCCAGGTGGAGCAACAGGTCACGGGGCAGCGAGCGGGCCAGGAGACCGGTGAGGACACCCGCGGATCCGGCCCGACCGGTCACGGCCGGACCGGCCAAGACCGTGCGGTGAGCGATGCCCGCCGGCGGATCCCCCGTACCGACACCGTCCTGCGGGACGCGCGCCTGGTGGACGCGGCGGCGCGGCTCGGGCCGGGCCCGGTGAAGGCCGCGGTCCGGCAGGCGCAGGAGCGGGCACGCCGGGGCGCCATCACCCCCGAGCAGGTGACGGACACCGCCGTGGCGCTGCTGCCGCGGGTGGTCGGCGGGCTGTGTCCGGTGATCAACGCGACCGGGGTCCTGCTGCACACCAACCTCGGCCGCGCCTCCCTGTCCGCCGCGGCCCGGCAGGCGGTGCAGGACGCCGCGGGGCCCACGGACGTCGAACTCGATCTGCGCACCGGCGTCCGCGCCCGCCGGGGCCGTACGGCCCTGGACGCGCTGCGCGGCCGGGTGCCGTCCGCCGCCGCGGCCCATGTCGTCAACAACGGCGCCGCCGCGCTCGTCCTCACCGCCACCGCGCTCGCCGCGGGCAGGGAGATCGTCATCAGCCGCGGCGAGATGGTGGAGATCGGGGACGGCTTCCGGCTGCCGGACCTGCTGGTCTCCACCGGGGCCCGGCTCCGCGAGGTCGGCACCACGAACCGTACGACCGTCCAGGACTACGCCGACGTGATCGGCCCCGACACGGCGTTCGTCCTGAAGATCCACCCCTCCAACTTCCGCATCACCGGCTTCACTCGGGCCGCCGGTGTCGGCGATCTGTCGGCACTGGGCGTTCCGGTGGTGGCCGACATCGGCTCCGGACTGCTCGCGCCCCATCCGCTGCTGCCCGACGAGCCCGACGCCGAGACCCAGTTGAGGTCCGGCGCGGCCCTGGTGACGGCGAGCGGCGACAAACTGCTCGGCGGCCCCCAGTGCGGACTGCTCCTCGGCGACACGGAACTCCTGCGCACCCTCACCCGGCACCCCCTGGCCCGTGCCCTGCGCGTGGACAAGCTCACCCTGGCCGCGCTGGAGGCGACCCTGACGGACCCCCGGACCCCGACGGCCGCTTTCCTGACCGCCGACGCCGCAGGGCTCATGCGGCGGGCCGAACACCTCGCCGTCGAACTGGGCGCCGCCGGGGTCGAGGACGTCCGGGCCGTCGCAGGGACCGCCACCGTCGGCGGCGGCGGGGCGCCGGGAGTGACGCTGCCCAGCGCCGCGCTGTCCCTGCCGGAGCCCTACGCCGCCGTGCTGCGCACCGGTGAGGCGCCCGTGGTGGGGCGCCTGGAGGGCGGGCGGTGCCTGCTGGACCTGCGTGCGGTGCCGCCGGGGGACGACGAACGCCTCGCCGAGGCCGTGCGGTCGGCGGCGGAGAGGTAGGGGCCATGCGAGTGCTGGCCACCGCGGGGCACGTCGACCACGGCAAGTCCGCCCTGGTACGGGCCCTGACCGGGATGGAACCCGACCGCTACGAGGAGGAGCGGCGCCGGGGACTCACGCTCGACCTCGGCTTCGTGTGGACGCCGCCGGACGCCGAAGGCGAACACCTCGCCTTCGTCGACGTACCCGGCCACGAGCGGTTCGTGGCCACCATGCTGGCCGGAGTCGGCCCGGTGCCCGCCGTGCTGTTCGTGGTCGCCGCCGACCAGGGCTGGCAGCCGCAGTCCGAGGAACACCTCGCGATCCTCGACGCGCTCGGTGTACGGCACGCGGTGCTCGCCGTGACCCGCAGCGACCTGGCCGACCCCGACCCGGTGCGCGCCGAGGCCGTCAAGCGGCTGTCCCGGACCTCGCTCGGGACCGTGGCGTCCGTCGCGGTGAGCGCGGTGACCGGCGCCGGCCTGGGCGAACTGCGCACCGAACTGGCCCGGACGGCCCGCGCGCTGCCCGTGCCGCCCGCCGACGCGGACGTACGGCTGTGGCTGGACCGCGCCTTCACCGCGCGCGGGCACGGCACCGTCGTGACCGGCACACTCGGCGCGGGCACCCTGCGCGTCGGCGACCGGCTGGTGAACGGGGCCGGCGCGCACACGCTGAGGGTGCGCGGGCTCCAGTGCCTGCAACAGGACCGGAGTGCCGTCAGCGGCGTGGCGCGGGTCGCGGTCAACGTGCACGGCCCCCTCGCCGGGCAACTGCGGCGGGGGAAGGTGCTGCTGGCGCCGGACCGCTGGCTGTTCACCGACCGGATCGACGTGCGCGTCACCGGTGAGCCGGTCGGCGAGCTGCCCCGGAGCGTCACCCTGCACATCGGCACGGCGGCCGTCGCGGTGACCGTCCGCCCCCTCGGCGAGGACACCGCCCGGCTGACCCTGCGCACCGCACTGCCCCTGCGCGTCGGGGACCGGGCCGTCCTGCGCGAACCCGGCGGTGGGCGGAGACCTTGCGGTGTGACCGTGCTCGACGTGTGCCCGCCGGACCTGACCCGGCGGGGCGCCGGACGGGCGAGGGCCGCCGTACTGGCCACGATGACGGGCCGCCCCGACGGAGCGGCGGAGCTGCGGCGCCGCGGACTCGTCCGCCGCTCCCGGCTGCTGGCCATGGGTATCCCGCCGCCCACCGCGCCGGTCACCGGGGACTGGCTGGCCGACACGGCCCACTGGGCCAGGCTGCGCGAGAGGCTGGCCGCCGAGGTCGCGGAGCACGCACGCCTGCACCCCATGGAGCCCGGACTGCCCGCCGAGGCGGCCCGGCACCTGCTGGACCTGCCCGACCGGGCGCTGGTGGACGCCCTCGCCGCGACGCCTGGCGAGCCCCGCCTGCTGCGACGGGAAGGCCGTTTGTACCGGCCCGACAGCGTCGGTCCCACCCTGCCGCCGCCGGTCCGGGCGGCCGTCGACTCGGTGCGGCGCGAGCTGGAGACGGCACCGTTCCGTGCCCCCGAGGCCGATCGCCTCACCGCCCTGGGACTCGACCGCAAAGCTCTGGCCGCGGCGGTCTCGGCGGGCGCGCTGCTGCGGGTCGGCGACGGGATCGTGCTGCTGCCGGGAGCCGACGCCGAGGCCGCCGCGGTGCTCCGCCGCCTGCCCCAGCCCTTCACACTCAGCGAGGCCCGCAAGGCCCTCGACACCACCCGCAGAGTCGCCGTGCCGCTCCTGGAGTTCCTCGACGCCCACGGACACACGGAACGAGTGGACGACCAGCACAGACGCTGCCGTCCGGACACAGGGACTGCCGGAGCGCCTGCTCGACCTCCGACCGTGCCTGGCCGGAAGCGGCCTGAGCGGCCTCCACAGCCTCCTCGGCGGACTTCTCGCTGACGTATACGCCGAGGATCTCAGCGGTGTGGAGGCCCTGCTCGCGCTTCTCGCGCAGGGAGCCGACGGTCGACGCAGGCCTGCCTGACGAGAATGGGCCGTACGTCAAGGGCTCGCTCCGGCTGGTGTGGTGGGAACTCGTCCTCTGCGTAAGCGGGCTTACCGGCATGGGCAGTGCACGATTCCGGCATCGCGTGCCGCGACAAGCCAGTCCGGGAACTCGCCCATCAGCCGGTCGTACAACTCCGCGTACGACATCCGCTTCGGGGCGTCGCCGGCCGGGAAGAAGCCGGCATTGTCGATGACCCGCTTCTTCGGCACCTCGAGGTCGTCGAGCCTGCGGAGGAAGTCGAAACGGTCGGGGCCGAAGCCGATGAACTGCCAGAACATGGGCAGTTTCGCCGCCTTGCACAGCGTCTGCTCCGCGGCCCGCCGGGAGTCCGGACCGCCGTCGGTCTGGAAGATGACGAAGGCGGGGTCGGTGCTGTCGGAGTCGAGGTAGTGGTCGATGACTTCGTCCATGGCGGCGGCGTAGTTGGTGGAGCCCATGCGGCCGAGCGCCTTGTGGTGGCGGTCGATGCTGCCCTGGTAGTTGTCGACGCTGATGTCGGCGGCGGGGTGGGCATCGCTGTCGAAGAAGATCGTGGGGACGATGCCGTCGTCGTCGAGATTGGCGGACAGGCCCAAGGCCTGCTCTGCGAGGTGCTGCACGCTGCCATCGCGGTAGTAGCGGCTCATACTGCGGGACCGGTCGAGGACCAGGTAGACGGCCGCCCGCTGCCCCGTCAGGTTGTTCTTCTCCAGGGAGACCGCGGCGGCCTTGGTGAGGTTGACCAGGCCGGCGGGGAGCTTGTCGAAGTTGATCGGCATCAGGGGTTCCTTGGCGGCGAGGGCGAGGGATGGCGACAGCGTAGAACCGGGCCGGCTGGGCGCGGTGGGTGGAAAGGTGCCGCGGCCGCTCACCGAAAGGTGGTGGATGGCCGGTGCTGCATCCGCACCCCGGCCGGCCGTCGGACAGTCAGCCGAGCAGTGGCCCCGCCACGACGGGCGTGGCAGGGCCCTGCCTGTAGCGGCGGGTGTCACACCGTGCAGAAGCCGGAGGTCTTGAGAGCGTCGTTGATGGCCTTGCCCTGAGCTTCGGTGGTGGTGACGTCCTTGTAACTGAAGCGCTGAGAGGCGGCCCAGTCGAGTTTGGAACCCCCGCCGTTGATGGAACTGCACTGGTTGCGGGCGGCGTCGATGGCCTTGTCCTCGTAACGGACGACGTCCGGGGCGGCCTTGGCGAGTGCGTCGAGGAGCTGCTGGCGCTTCTGGCCGGTCGGCTTGGGCGGGATGCCGGCGGCCTTGTGGTTCTCGTCCTTCTGCTTCTGGGCCGGCTCCTTCTCGGCAGTGGCCGAGGGCTTGGGGCTGGCCGGCTTGCCGCTGTCGCTGCCGGCGCTGTCGTCGCACGCGGTCAGAGCGGCAGCGGCGGTCAGCAGGATGACGGCGTACGTGGTGGTGCGGGTCTTCAAGATCTCCCCTGAGGCGTGATGCATGGCTTGCATGTGTATGACTCGTGAAGGAGCCGTGTGGTTGCAGGGGCGGGGTGACTTATCCAGCCGTGTCGGATGAGCCGAGCCACCGGGCGACGCCGCCCGGCGCAACGCCGGTCAACTGGCGGACGAGGGTCTCGTTGCGTTGCAGACGTGGAGACGGTGCTCTTGGTCGAAAACCCAACTACCAGGGGGTTCGCCACGTTGTCAGCCCAACTGCCAGGCTCACGCGCCAGGTTGGGCAGGGTTCACTGCCGGTGGCCAGTGGACTCGACCTTTTGGTGATCAGTCGCCAACCTGTTTTACTGCGCGGATGGTCATTGGGATCTGCATTGTGCTCGGCGTGCTGCTCGGCGAGGCGATCCGCCGTTGGCGATCGCGGCGGGCCGTGGCACGGGCCAGGGTGGGACAGGAAGCCCTCTTCCTGATCGGGGCCAAGCGGCCGAACATGGGCCGCTGGAGTCTGGGCCGAGTGCGAGCCGATGCTGAAGAGTTTCGATGGGAGCCTCGCTGGCCGTGGACTCGGCTCCGTGAGGTCCCGGCAGATCTGCGTTTTGTCCGAGTACGCCAGCAGGAGGGCCTCGAATGGTTGTGGCTCCCGGCCGGCGTCTTGGTGATCGAGTGCGAATCGCCTGACGGACCGGTGTGGCTATGGGTCATGCACACGCAGTTGGAGCACGTAGTTGCGATGATCCGCTCCTGATCAACGGCGCGGAATCGGCTTCCACTGCCAAGAGCGAGGTCTGTCATGATGTCGAGCGGACCGCCGAATGTAGGCTGCGCCGGCAGATGCTGGTCACGCGAGGAACCTCATGGAGCAATCGCCATCCACGTTGAACCGTCTGGCCAACAGCAGCCTCGGAGCCGTTCCAGCGGTTGCCTGCATCGCGTACGCGACGCAAGCCAGTACCGCCGTTGCGCGGCTTGCGGCTGGTCTGGCCCTGATCGGGTTTGCTGTCCTGGCAGTGCGGGGATTTCGACTTGGTGTGACATGTGAACACTCACGGTTGGTGATCCGTGGCTACCTGCGCACGCGGGTAATCGACCGAGAGCGCATCATGGAGATCACGGACTTCCCCGCGGTGAGGTGGACGGCTCGCAACGGACGTAAGCGATGGACCCCCCTCACGGCTTTCATGACGAGCCCAGGCGAAATCTCGGCAACCCGTCTCCACAAGGATCGTGTCATCGGGAACCTGCGACGGTGGGCGCGACGCTAGCTCTTCCTGCGTCGCCCAGCCGGGTACTACGCCGATCAGGCAACAACACTGCGCCCCGCCCGGGGACGATCCGGACGGAGCGCAGCGTTGTCAGTACTCGTCGTCGACGGGATTGGCCCGGTCATCGATGACGATCTTCACATGCTCGACGTCGCCATCGCGGTGCAGATCCTTGATGATCTGGTCGACGGTCTCGGTGAAGCGCTGGTGGAGATGGCCGGCGATGGCGCAGGTCACGGGGTCGCGGTCGGTGCGGCTCACCCGGTCGAGGCTGGTGACGGCGGCGACGATGCTCGGGCCGGAGACGTGGACGGTGACGAAGCCGTTGTTTTCGTCGACTGCTCCGGGGACGTGGAAGTGCCGGTCTCCAGCGGCGTGTTCGATGAGGAACGCCCACGTATCGCGGTGCATTTGGAGTTCGGCTGCGGAGATTCCGGCGGCGGCCTTGAGAAGTTTCGAGGGGTCCTTCCCGTCCGGCTGACTGCTCGCCGCTTGGACCGGGATCGGTTGCGCGGGGTGCCGGGCGCGTTCGCTCATGCTGTCCTTGATCGCGGCGAGTTCGTGGCGGATGTCGGCGAGCGGGTCGCCTACCGTCCTCCGGATCTCGGCCAGCCCGGTAGTGATCCTCGTGCTGGTGTCTTGCCTGGCCTGGTCGATGGCGTGCTGCTGGCCGTTCACGCGCTCGTCTAGTTGCCCGAGGTCTTGAAGGATCTGCTGTAAGAGGTCGCGGTTGCCGCTACCGAACACAAAGCCCCCTTGGTCGCCTGCCGACCTCGATCAGCCTGGACGTGAAGCGACTTGTCGACAAGGACGCGAACCGGACAGCAGATGCCCCGGCCGGATTACTCCGGCCGGGGCATCGTCAGGTGCTTCGGTCTCTGATCGGGTGCGCTCGTCAGTGCGTCGAGCGACAAGCGTGGCGATGAACGCCGGTCTTCCCGCGGCGGTGCTCCGTTCGGGTGCATTGCGGTTACGTGCGGCGCGCCGGGGCGTTGGGCCGGTATGAGCAGGAGTCGTAGGTTGCGGGAGCTGTCAGGGCCGGCAGCGTTCGATCAGCTGCGGGCGCAGTTGGCTCGGGCTGCTGCTGGGGTGGTGAAGGCGGAGAGATCGCCGCGGCGGAAGCCGTTCGAGGAGGCGCCGCGTCGGGCATCCGCGGAGCCGGACGACGATGGGGAGTTGGCCCCGTCCGGCTCGGACTGAAGTCACTCCCCAGTCTTCTCGCCGCCCTGGTGCGCGCGGTCGTCGGTGGAGCGGTCCCGCACGAGCACCGTCGGCCCGGTTTCGGCGGACAGGCCGGCCAGCCACGCCTCGCGCGCGGCGTGCCTGCGGCCGCGGCGCGGAAGGCACACCCCTGTGTGCGGCCGCATGCTGGGGCCATAGGAGACGGTACGTGCACTCCTCGCCCACGGCGCCGATCCCGATCTCCGCGAAGATCACGGCACGGGCCGTTCCCCGCTTGAATGGGCGATGACCGGGCCCTACCCCGAAACGATCGCCGTGCTTCTCGCCACAAGCGCTCGACCACACGACCGAGCCGCATGACCCATCCCGTAGTGCCAGGGCTCTTGATCCACTTTCGACACACGTCCTGGAAGCGGAGGCGGACGGGAATCGAACCCGCCTGCCCGAGATCCTCGGGCACCTCGGTTTTGAAGACCGGGAGGGCCACCAGGCACCCACACGCCTCCATCGGGCGCCAGGCTACCGGAAGGCCGGCGGGGGACGGCGTGGGCGCGGCGGGTCCCCGACACGCCGTGCCGGAGCACCGGGACCAGGAGACCCCCAGACCCCCAGACCATCGAGACCACCGAGGCCAGGAGACCCAGCGTGACCGCCACCCATGGAACCCCCGTACGGCTCACCCAGTTCGCCCACGGCGGCGGCTGCGCCTGCAAGATCCCGCCGGGCGAGCTGGAGGACGTGCTCGGCGGACTGCCGACGGTGCCGCCGACCGCCGGGGACACCCCGCTGCTGGTCGGCCTGGCCACCGGCGACGACGCGGCCGTCGTGACGCTGCCCGATCGGGGCGCCGCCGCGCAGGCGGTGGTGTCCACCGCCGACTTCTTCACCCCCGTCGTCGACGACCCCTACGACTGGGGGCGCATCGCCGCGGCCAATGCCCTGTCGGACGTCTACGCGATGGGCGGCCGCCCCGTCCTGGCGGTCAACCTGCTGGCCTGGCCGCGTGACGTGCTGCCCTTCGAGCTGGCCCGCGAGGTGCTGCGCGGTGGGCTGGAGGTCGCCGCCGAGGCCGGCTGCCACGTGGGCGGCGGGCACAGCGTCGACGACCCCGAACCCAAGTACGGCATGGCCGTCACCGGCCTGGCCGACCCGGCCCGGCTGCTGCGCAACGACGCCGGCCGGCCCGGACTGCCCCTGACCCTGACCAAACCGCTCGGCCTGGGCGTGCTGAACAACCGTCACAAGGCCACCGGCGAGCGGTTCGAGCAGGCCGTGGCCACCATGGTGGCCCTCAACCGGGACGCCTGCGCCGCCGCCCTGACCGCCGGAGCCTCCTGCGCCACCGACGTGACCGGCTTCGGCCTCCTGGGCCACCTGCACAAACTCGCCCGCGCCTCGGACGTGACGGCGGTGATCGACACGGCGGCCGTGCCCTACCTGGACGGCTCCCGCGAAGCCGTACGCGACGGCTACGTCAGCGGCGGCACCCGGCGCAACCTGGCCTGGGTGGAGCCGTTCACCGACTTCGGCGACACCGACGCCGAGACCCGCCTCCTGCTGGCCGACGCCCAGACCTCCGGCGGCCTCCTCGTCGCGGGGGAGATCCCCGGCCATCCGGTGATCGGCGAACTGGTCCCCCGCGGGGCCCACTCCGTCGTGCTGAGGTGAGCCCCGCGCCGGCCGCCGGTCAGAGCTGGGTTCCGGTGTGCTCGTCGATGCCCGCTCGCGCCTGGTAGGAGCGGACCAGCTCCACGGCGGCCGGGCCCCTGGGACGGCGGCCCGGGCGGATGTCGACGCCGAACGCCTTGGCCTCCTGGATGTGGACGTTGGGGTCGAGGGAGAGGTGGAGCAGTTCGTTGGCCGCGTCGCCGGTGCTGTAGCCGTTCGGGCCCCAGTGGTAGGGCAGGCCCACCTGATGCAGGGTGCGGCCGTGCACGGTCAGCGGCGGCACCCGGTCGGTGACCAGCACCCGTGCCTCGATGACGGCCCGGGCGCTGACGATCGTCGCCCAGCCGGTGTGCTCCAGACCGCGCTCGGCGGCCAGTTCCGGCGACACCTCGCAGAAGAACTCCGGTTGCAGCTCCGCCAGATACGGCAGCCAGCGCGACATGCCGCCCGCCGTGTGGTGCTCGGTGAGCCGGTAGGTGGTGGCCACGAACGGGAACACCTCCGAACCCGGCTCACCGGCACTGGGCCCGTAGCGGTTGTCCGGGAGCGACCGCGTCACGAACCGCACCGGATTGCGCTGCTGCCCGTACAGCAGGTTCGGGAACGGCGACTCCTGCGGCTCGTAGTGGGTGGGCAGCGGGCCGTCGGTGAGCCCGGCCGGCGCGTACAGCCACGCCTTGCCGTCGGCCTGCATCACGAACGGGTCGGCGCCCGACAGCGCCCGACCGCCGGTGGCGTCCGGCGGCGCCTGGTAGGACGGGGCCTTGTCCTTGGCGAAGTCGGCGATGTCGTGGCCGGTCCACTGCCCCTCGTCCTCGTCCCACCACACCAGCGCCTTGCGCTCGCTCCACGGCCTGCCGTCGGGGTCGGCCGAGGCCCGGTTGTACAGGACCCGGCGGTTGGCGGGCCAGGCCCAGCCCCACTGGTTGGCCACCCAGTTCTGCTCCCGGCCCGGCTTGCGGCGGGCGGCCTGGTTGACACCGTCGGCGTACACGCCGCAGTAGATCCAGCAGCCGCACGTGGTGGATCCGTCCGGTGCGAGCTGCTCGTAGGAGGCCAGCGGGTCGCCCTTGGCGTCGCGGCCGTTGATCTCGGCGAGGACGCTCTCCGCGTCCGGCTCGGCCTGCTCGCCCCTGGTGGGGTAGTCCCAGGTCAGGTCGAGGACCGGCCGGTCCATCGGGTCGGTGGACTGCGCGAGCCTCTGCCGGACGAGCCGGCCGAGGTGGAAGGTGAACCACAGGTCGCTGCGCGCCTCTCCGGGCGGTTCGACGGCCTGGTGGTGCCACTGCAGCAGTCGCTGCGTGTTGGTGAAGCTGCCGTCCTTCTCGGTGTGCGCGGCGGCCGGCAGGAAGAACACCTCGGTGCGGATGTCCTCCGTGCGCAGCTCCCCGGTCTCGATCTCCGGGCCGTCCTTCCACCAGGTGGCCGACTCGATGAGCGAGAAGTCGCGCACGACCAGCCAGTCCAGGTTGGCCATGCCCAGGCGCTGCATCTTGGCGTTGGCGGAGCCCACCGCGGGGTTCTCGCCCAGCAGGAAGTAGCCCTTGCAGACGCCTTCCATCTGGGCCGTCACCGTCTCGTAGGTGGAGTGGGAGCCCGTCAGCCGCGGCAGATAGTCGAAGCAGAAGTCGTTCTCGGGCGTCGCCGCGTCACCCCAGTACGCCTTGAGCAGGCTCACCAGGTACGCGCGCATGTTGCCCCAGTAGCCCTTGGTCGCCGCCTCGCCCCGGACGAAGGAGTCCAGATCGTCGTCGTGGTGCGCGTGCGGCATCGGGATGTAGCCGGGCAGCAGGTCGAACAGGGTGGGGATGTCCGTCGACCCCTGGATGGAGGCGTGCCCGCGCAGGGCCATGATGCCGCCGCCCGGCCGGCCGATGTTGCCGAGCAGGGTCTGGAGCACGGCGGCGGCGCGGATGTACTGCACGCCCACGGTGTGCTGGGTCCAGCCCACCGCGTAGGCGAACGCGGTGGTCCGCTCGCGCCCGGAGTTCTCGGTGACCAACTCGCAGACCTGGCGGAACAGGTCCTGCGGCACCCCGCAGATCCGCTCGACCATCTCCGGGGTGTAGCGGGCGTAGTGCCGCTTGAGCACCTGGAACACACATCGCGGGTGGGTCATCGTCTCGTCGCGTTCGGGTTGGCCCGCGCCGATGTCGGGGCCGCCTGCCCCGTGGGCCTCGCCGCGTGCCGACTCGCTCACCCGGCTGCGGCGGCCGGCGCGCCTCTCGTAGTCCTGGTCGCGCTGACCGGAGGCGGCCCGCATCTCCATGCCCTCGTACTGCCAGCTGGTGTTGTTGTACCTGCGGTTGTCGGGGTCGAGGCCGGAGAACACGCCGTCGAGGTCCTCGGTGTCCTGGAAGTCCTCCCGCAGCACCACGGGCCCGTTGGTGTAGGCCACGACGTACTCGCGGAAGTACTTGTCGTTGCTCAGGACGTAGTTGACGATCCCGCCGAGGAAGACGATGTCCGAGCCCGCGCGCAGCGGCACGTGCACGTCGGCCAGTGCGCTGGTGCGGGTGAACCGCGGGTCGACGTGGACCAGCTTGGCGCCACGGGCCTTGGCCTCCATCACCCACTGGAACCCGACCGGATGGCACTCGGCCATGTTCGAGCCCTGGATGACGATGCAGTCGGAGTTCTGGAGGTCCTGCTGGAAGGTGGTCGCGCCGCCGCGGCCGAACGAGGTTCCCAGACCGGGAACGGTGGAGGAGTGTCAAATACGTGCCTGGTTCTCGATCTGGATCGCGCCCAGCGCCGTGAAGAGCTTCTTGATCAGATAGTTCTCCTCGTTGTCCAGCGTCGCCCCGCCCAGGCTCGCGATGCCCATCGTGCGCCGGGTGCGAGCGCCGTCGACCTCCCACTCCCAGCCGGCGCGCCGGGACTCGATCACCCGGTCGGCGATCATGCCCATCGCCGTGTCGAGGTCGAGCCGCTCCCACCGGGTGCCGTACGGGCGCCGGTACAGCACCTGGTGCTCACGCGCGCCGCCGGTGGTCAGCTGAAGACTGGCCGCGCCCTTGGGACACAGCCGGCCGCGGGAGATGGGGGAGTCCGGGTCGCCCTCGATCTGCGTGACCCGCTCGTCCTGGACGTAGACGTTCTGGCCGCAGCCCACCGCGCAGTACGGGCAGATCGACTTCACCACCCGGTCCGCGGAGGCGACCCGGGGGCTGAGCCGCGCGCTGGGCCCGCTCTTGGCGGCCGCCCCGCGGCCCAGGGGATCGGTGCCCTTGAGCTGGCGGTAGACCGGCCAGGAGTCGATCCATGTGCGTACACCCATGAGATGGAGCCCTTTCGGTACTGCTGCTCGGTGTCCTCCGGTCGTCCGCGCGGTCTGTCCGCCGCGTGTTCGCCGCGGGCGCCTCAGCCGGCGCGGCACGGTGTCACGAGTGCTCCTGCGACACATCCTCGCGCAGCTCGGCGGGGACGGCATCCCCGGTCCCGCCGACGGCGGGGCATGGGCCCGGCCTCCTTCCGTCCGGTCGTCCGGCACGGGGCCCGTCCGGTCACCCGGCTCGGGCCCGCAGTCGCTCCCTTTGCGGTACGACGGTGTATCTGGGGTCCTCCGCGGAGGCCACCCCGGCGTGGAACACGCCGAACCTGAGCGCGGCGGAGCCGGCCAGCAGGGCGATCCCGGCCGCCACGGCCGGACCCCGGCCGCCCAGCCGCCCGGTGACCGCCGCCAGCGCCGCGCCGCCCACCGTGAGCGACTCCGCCGCCCTCAGCAGCCGGTTCGCCGTGCCCTGCTCGAACGGCTCGGCCGCCAGGCCCATCCGGCTCTTCATCAGCCGGAACCCGACCATCTCCAGCGCCGCGCCGAGCAGCGCCATGCGGCGGGCCGGTCCCGCCTGCGCGGCCGGCACACAGGCCAGCGCCAGCCCGGCGGCCGCACTGGCGCCGGAACCGGCGAACACGAAGGGCATCTCCCGGTAGCCCTCGTGCCACGAGGGCACCGCCGTGTCCGAGATCAGTACGGCGGTGTAGGTGGCGACCGCCGGGCCGAGGACGGCGGCGCCCGCGGTGGCGGCGGCGCCCACGACGCGGTAGCGGCCGGCGACGTCGGCGGCAGCCGCGGCCATCGACAGCGGCGCGTACCCGGCCAGCAGCCAGGAGCCCACGCTCATGGGCGAGGTGGGCTTGAAGACGCGCAGCATGTTGACGAAACGGGCGGGCCGTCCGAGGTCGTGCACGAGCGCGACCAGCGAGCCGGAGATCGCGCCCGCCGCGCCCAGCTTCGCCGTCCGGGCCAGCGCGGGCCGCCCCGTGGCCTGCGCCCCGGCCGCCAGCAGCGACGACGCCCCGGCGAGGCCGCCGAGGTAGAGGTAGCCGGCGATGTCGACGGACTTCCAGGTCGGCCGCTTCAGGACCGGTCGGCCGTAGTAGGAGGAGAACCGGGCCTCGGGCACCATCGACTGCTCGCCGCGTCCGCGGCGACGCCGGTGCCGTCCGCGCCCGGCTCCGGCGCCGATCGGGGCGGCCCGGCCGGGCCGCGCCCCCTCGGCGCCGTCACGAGGGACGTCCGGTCCGGTCATCGGGGCCTCCTGACGAAAGAGGTGGCGGCCAGCGCGACGAGCGACACGGCGGCGGTCGCCGCGTGCTTCCACATCGCGGGCAGATCCCGGGTGGTGACCACCGGGTCGGGCGGCAGGCCGTACACCTCGGGCTCGTCGAGCAGCAGGAAGAACGCGCCGTCGCCGCCGACGCCGTCGTCCGGGCTCTCGCCGTACAGCCGGGCGTCGGTGACACCGGCCGCGTGGAGCCGCGCCACCCGGGCGGCCGCCCGTTCGCGCAGTTCGTCCAGCGGGCCGAACTGGATGGAGTCGGTGGGGCACGACTTGGCGCAGGCCGGCTCCATGCCGACGCCGAGCCGGTCGTAGCAGAGGGTGCACTTCCAGACCCGGCCGTCCTCCTTGCGCTGGTCGATGACCCCGTACGGGCAGGCGGGCACGCAGTAGCCGCAGCCGTTGCACACGTCCTGCTGGACCACGACGGTGCCGAACTCGGTGCGGAACAGCGCCCCGGTGGGACATACGTCGAGGCAGGCCGCGTGGGTGCAGTGCTTGCACACGTCGGAGGACATCAGCCAGCGCAGCTCGGTCCGCCCGTCGGGCGACACGGGGGAGATCGTGCCGGCCGGCGCGTCCGCGGGGGACGGCTCCGGCGGTGGGACGGTGGTCCCCGGACCGGGGGAGGGCGTGGAGGGAGTGGAGCCGAGCTGCCGGGCGGCCTCGAACGCGTCGAAACCGCCGGGGTCCGCCCCCGGCTCCTGACCGCCCAGAGGCCTGCTCTGCTCGATGAAGGCCACGTGCCGCCAGGTGTCGGCGCCGAGCCCCTGGGTGTTGTCGTACGACATGCCGGTCAGCTCGAGGCCGTCCTCCGGCACCGAGTTCCACTCCTTGCACGCCACCTCGCAGGCCTTGCAGCCGATGCACACGGAGGTGTCGGTGAAGAAGCCCATGCGGGGCGGGGCGTCGGCGTATCCGGCAGCCTGGGCCACGTTCGGCTGCGGGCCGTACCACTGGTTCTCCCAGCGGGCGGTTCCGCCCGGGCCGGTCGCCGCCGTACCGGCTTCGGTCATGTCCGGACCTCCTCGCTGTGCCCTTCCGCCGCGTCCTGACCGCACCGTCCACAGCCGTTCCCAAGCCTGGCACGGGTGCCCGGAGGGCGCGCGCCCGAAACCGCGTGGTCGAGGGCACGGGACGTGCCGGGGCATCCGGAAGCGGAAGGCCCGCGTGTCAGCCGGTCAGGTGACGCTGGATCCAGTCGGCCGCGGCCCTGCGGAAGGCACGGCGGTTGTCCGCGCGCCGGAAGTCGTGACCCTCGTCGCGCAGGACGAGGAGTTCCGCCTCCACCCCGCGCTCCCGGGCCGCCCGCACGAACTGCTCGGACTCGCCGGGCGGCACGTTGGTGTCGTGTTCGCCGTGCACGGCCAGCACCGGCACGCGCAGCGCGTCGACGCGGCTCATCGGCGACAGCGCGTGCAGCAGTTCACGGTCGCGCTCCGGATGCCCGTACTTGTGCGCGGCCGACTGCGCCAGCCACGGCTCGGTGCCCGCGAAGAACGTCGTGAGGTCCGACATCCCGCACACCGGGACGCCGGTGCGGAACAGTTCCGGATGCCACACGAGGGACGCCATCGCCAGATATCCGCCGTAGGAGTGGCCCATCACGGCCAGCCGGAGCGGGTCGGCCAGGCCCTCCAGCAGGACGTGCGCCGCGCAGTCGGCGACGTCGTCGATCGCGGCGAACCGGCCCCGGCCGAGATCCGCGTCGACGAAGGAACGGCCGTAACCGGAGGAGCCGCGCACATCGGGGGCGAAGACGTCCAGGCCCCTGCCCAGCAGCTCGTGGTAGAGCGGGTCGAACACCGGGCGCTCCTGCTCCTCCGGACCGCCGTGCAGATGCAGGACGCAGGGGGCGGGCTCCCTCGGCGAGCGGCCCGGCGCACGGTAGTACCAGCCGCCGAGGCCCAGCCCGTCCCGGGCGACGGGGCGCACCGGCACCGGCCGCACCGGACGGTGGACGCCCGGTGCGACGACGTCATCGTCGCGCGAGGACCACGGGGTGCGCAGCGCGGCGCCCTGGGGCAGCCACCACACACCGGGCCGCCGCAACGATCCCGACAGCGCCACGACGGGCGCGTCCGGGTCCGCGGTGACGGCCACCCGGGTGACGACCTCGTGCGGGAGCCGCACGGCACGGGACGGACCGAGGACCTTCCCGGGGACCGGGACCAGCGGGGCCACCTCCAGCTCGCTGACCCCGCGCACGTTCCAGGACAGCACGGCGCCGCGGCCGTCGCGGTCCACGGCCAGCAACTCCAGGCCGCTTCCGTCGCGTTGGGCGGCCACCGTCAGCCTGAGCCGTCGCCCCCGCCGGTCGAGGGCGACCGCGTACAGGGCGGCGTGCTCACGGTCGTGGTCGCTGCGCAGCCACAGCGTGCGGCCGTCCGGCGCGAACGTGCCGATCCACGGGTCGCCGTCGGCGACCGGCACCGCGCAGGTCACCCGCAGATCCCGGGTGCGCACCACCAGGGCCTCCCGCCGCGCCCGCGGTCCCCGGCGCACCAGGGCCAGCCGACCGTCCCGGCTGATGTCGCACACGCGCAGGGTGGCGGCCTCCCGTTCGCTTGCCAGCAGTACGGGGGCGGCCGAGCCGTCGGGGTCGACGAGGTACGCCGACAGGGTCCTGGGCGTGGGTTCGGCCGGGGCCGTACCGGAGTCCGCGGCGCCGGAGACGCCGGTGACGCCGGTCGTCGGCGGCGCCGGGCGGGACGGTGCGCCCAGGAGTGTGGCGCGGCCGTCCCGTACGGTCCAGCCTTCCGGGTGGACCGTCGCGGCGGCGTCGGAGGCGAGCGAGACGGGGGAGGCGGCGCCCGCGCCGGGACCGAGCAACCCGCTCAGCCCGGTGTGTGCGGCGCCGGCCTCGGCACCGGCCGGGGGAAGGTGCGCGGGGGCCTCGGCGACCGTCACGGCGAGCGCCGAACCGTCGTGCGTCCAGCAGCCGAGGTACGCCGAACTCCCCGGCTCGCCGCCCGCCAGAACCCGCCGCCCCGTGCCGTCGGGGCGTACGCACAGCACACGCGTGTGCTCGCTGCCGCCGGGTGCGGTGGTGTAGGCGATCCACCGTCCGTCGGGTGACCAGGCGACCTCGGTCACCGGATCCAGCTCGGTGTCCAGCAGATGCATGTCGTCGCCGTCGACCGGTCCCGCCCACAACTGCGGCACCCCGCCCCGGTCACAGATGAACGCGACATACCGTCCCCCGGGGTCGGCCGAGGGGTACCAGCATCCGTGCGAGACGAGCACCCTCGGCACGGCGTCGAGCGGCAGGGCGGTGTCCGGCACCAGGACGACCTCGGGCGCGGCCTGCGCCACTCCGCTTCCCACCCGGCCGGGAACGGCGCGCTCCAGACCTGTGTCCGACGGCGTTGCCGACGACTGCGCCCCGGCCGCGTCGCCTTCTGGCGGGTGTGGCTGTTCCACGTGGCCTTCCGGCGGGTGCGGCCGTTTCACGCCGCCTTCAGACGGGTGCGGCCGGTCCGTGATGCTCCCGGCCGGGTGCGGTCGGCTCCCCGCCCGCCCTGCCGAGGGGGCGCGGACGGGCTCCGCGTTGTGCTCCGCCGTGCTTCTCTCCTCAGCGGTGCGGGGCCGGTCCAATCCGTGCTCCGTCGGTTTCGCACGCGGCTCGTTCGCCGCGCCCGCTGCCCGGACCGCCCGCCCACCGTCCGTCGCCGCCACGGCCTGGCGGCTCCATGCGGAGTCCGCCGCCTCCCCGGCCCGGTCGCTCCACGGGAAGCCCGCCTCGCTCGCGCCGACCCGCTCTCCCCGCGAGGGATCCAGACCGGTCTCGCTCCGAACCCGGGCGGCCGGTGGAGGGCCACCCGCCGCGCTCCCGGCTCGGTGTGCGCGCTCGGGGTCGGGTGTGTGGTCTGTCCGGTCGGGCTCGCTGCGATCTGTCGTGATCCCGGCCCGGTCGGTCGGCGGGGGACCCGTCCCGCACCCGGCCTGGTCGGCCGACGCGGGGCCTGTCTCGTTTCCGGTTTGGTCGGTTGGTGTGGGGCTTGCCTTGCTTCGGGTTTGGTCGGTTGGTGTGGGGCCTGCCTTGCTTCGGGTGTGGTCGGTTGGTGTGGGGCCTGCCTCGCTTCCGGTCTGGTCGGCCGGCGCGGGGCCCGCCCCGCTTCCGTCTCCCCGCCCACGGTCCGCCCCGCCTTCCGCCCGATCACGGCGCTCGGGGCTCGCCCGGCCCCCGGCCGGGTCGGTCACGGCGCCGTCCGGCCGGGTTCCTTCGGGGGGCGGGCACCCCCGCGCGTCACTCGGCGAGGCGGCCCCCGCGCTCGGCAGGGCAGCCCGCGTACCCCCCGCGTCCCCGGTGGGGGACGGTGGTGAGGAGGGGCCGGTCAGCGGATTCCGTGGGTCTGCAGCCATATCTCCAGCAATGCAACCTGCCACAGCGCGTTCGCCCCGCGCTTGGTGCGGTGGGCGTCGGGCGCGGCGAGCAGCTCGTCGACGTAACTCTGGTGGAACAGCCCGCGGGCCCGCGCCTCGGGGGCGTGGAGGGCCTCGCGGACGCGTAGCAGCACCGGTGCGGCCATGTGCTTGATGGCCGGGACGGGGAAGTAGCCCTTGGGCCGGTCGACGACCTCCCGCGGCAGGACCTTGCGGCCCGCCGCCTTCAGGACGCCCTTCCCGCCGTCCGCGAGCTTGAGTCCGGGCGGGCAGGCGGCGGCCAGCTCGACCAGTTCGTGGTCGAGGAACGGCACGCGGGCCTCGAGCCCCCAGTCCATGGTCATGTTGTCGACCCGCTTGACCGGGTCGTCGACCATCATCACGTGGGTGTCCAGCCGCAGATCCGCGTCCAGCGCGGTCTCGGCGCCCGGCGCGGCCATGTGCTCCCGCACGAAGTCGCCGCAGACGTCGTGGCCGGGCAGCACCGAGGGGTCCAGCATGCGAGCGAGGTCGGCGTGCGGCCGGTCGAAGTACGTCTCGGCGTACGCGTCGGCCGCGCGGTGCCGGGGCACGCGCGCCATCGCCGGGTACCAGTGGTAGCCGGCGAAGACCTCGTCGGCGCCCTGACCGCTCTGCACGACCTTGACCTCCTTGGCCACCTGCTCGGACAGCAGGTGGAAGGCGACCACGTCGTGGCTTGTCATGGGCTCGCTCATGGCCAGGACGGCACCCTCCAGGGCCCGCGAGACCCGGTCGGAGGGAACCATCAGCTGGTGGTGGTCGGTGCCGAAGCCCCGTGCCACCAGGTCGGAGTAGTGGAACTCGTCGCCCTCCTCGCCTCCTTCGGACTCGAAGCCGACGCTGAAGGTGGCCAGGTCGCACTGCCCCTCGTCGGCCAGCAGCGCCACGATGAGGCTGGAGTCCAGGCCGCCCGACAGGAGTACGCCCACCGGCACATCGGCGACCATCCGGCGCCGCACGGCGGTCCGCAGCGCCTCCAGGACCGCGTCCGTCCAGTCCTCCGCACTCAGACCGGCGTACTCGGGGCGGCGCGTGTAGGCGGGCTGCCAGTAGCAGTGGTCGCGGTACGTGCCGTCCGGTTCGACGATGCGGACGGTGGCGGGCGGCAGTTTGCGCACGCCGTTGAGGACGGTGCGGGGCGCCGGCACGGTCGCGTGCCAGCTGAGGTACTGGTGCAGCGCGATGGGGTCGATGGAGGTGTCCACCCCGCCGGCCGCCAGCAGCGCGGGCAGCGAGGAGGCGAACCGGAGCCGCCCGGGTGACTCCGCGAGGTACAGCGGCTTGATGCCCAGCCGGTCGCGGGCCAGGACCATCCGCCCGCTGTCCTGCTCGACGATCACGAAGGCGAACATGCCGAGGAAGTGGTCGACGCAGGAGGTGCCCCACTCCAGATAGGCCTTCAGGACCACCTCGGTGTCGGACTCCGAGAAGAACTGATGGCCCCGCGAGGTCAGTTCGCGGCGCAGCTCGCGGTAGTTGTAGACGCACCCGTTGAACACGCCGACGACCCGTGCCCGGGGGTCGGCCATCGGCTGCGCGCCGCTGTCCGTCAGGTCGATGATCTTCAGCCGCCGGTGGCCGAGGGCGACGGGCCCCTGCGACCACAGCCCGCGGCCGTCGGGCCCGCGGGGCGCGAGCCGGTCGGTCATGCGTTCCACCGCGGCCAGATCCGGCTGCCGGCCGTCGAACCGGACCTCGCCGCTGAGCCCGCACATCAG
Organism: Streptomyces sp. NPDC001204; assembly: GCF_053598035.1. Classification (NCBI taxonomy): domain Bacteria; kingdom Bacillati; phylum Actinomycetota; class Actinomycetes; order Kitasatosporales; family Streptomycetaceae; genus Streptomyces; species Streptomyces sp. NPDC001204. The sequence goes on from NZ_JBSFJL010000027.1 coordinate 19,791, forward strand.
ACGGTCCTCCCTTCCGCGGCGGCCTTCGCGACGGCCGCGGGGGGTCTGCCGTCGGTGACGGACGCGTGCGGGGCCCGGACGGAGGCCGGGGCGGCCGGGCGGTCGGCGGTGGCTGCGGGGGCGGGGACCGGGACGGGGGACATGGCGACCACTCTCCTGGGACGGTCGTCGGGCACCGCCGACGGCGGTGGCAAGCGGGTCGGGCCGGGATGGGGACGGTCCGTCAGGCTCCGGCACCTCCGGCGATCGGGCTGGGTCGGGGGGCACGGACGGGTCGGGCCGGCGCGACCGGGCGCGGGCCGGCGGCGCCGCGGGTCTCGGCGACCAGCAGGTCGACGCTGGCGAGCAGGTCCTCGTCCCCGGCCACCCGCCGCAGCCGGTGCGCGGCACTGCCGCAGGCCAGAGCCCGGGTGAGCAGTTCGTGCACGGCCTCCCAGTCGCCGGACGCCTCCAGCGCGGGGCGGAGCCGGGCCGCCATGCCGCGCAGCACCTCGGGAGCGGGGGCCGCGCCCCGGGTGACCGGATCGACCAGGGCGCCCTCCAGACCCGAGCGGGCTGCTCGCCAGGTGGCGGCCCGCAGCCACTCGTGGTGGCCGTCGCACCGGCCGCCGTCGCCGCGGGCCAGCCGGTCGCACGCGTCCCGGACCAGAGCCCGGAAGAGCCCCGCGACCAGCACGACCGTCTCCACGCGCGGACAGGCGTCGCAGATCCGCAGCTCCAGCGTGCGCTGGTGCGCGGAGGGCCGTACGTCGTGGTAGATCATGCCGGCGTCGCCGATGACGCCCGAGCGGATCAGCTCCTCCAGCGCCGCGTCGTACGCGGCGGCGTCGGCGTAGCAGCCGGGTGGCCCGGCGGTGGGCCAGCGCTGCCACAGCATCGTCCGCCAGCTCGCGTAGCCGGTGTCCGCGCCGAGCCAGAACGGTGAACTGGCCGACAGCGCGAGCAGCGGCGGCAGCCACGGCGCGACCAGGCACATGGTGCGTACGGCGGTGTCCCGGTCCGGTATGTCGACGTGCACCTGCGCGCTGCAGATGAGCTGTTCGTCGGCGACCCTGCGGTACTCGTCGGCCATGTGCCGGAAACGGCTCCCGGCGGTGATGTTGCCGGAGCTCACGCGGGCCAGCGGCACGGTGCCGGCGGCCACCGTGACGAGGCCGAGCGACGAGGCCGCAGTGTCCAGCAGCCGCCGTGAACGGGCCAGGTCCGCGAGGAGGGCGTCGAGGGTGTCGTGCACCGCGCTGTTGGCCTCGACCACGGACTGCTGGAGCTCGGTGGTGAATCCGGGCCCGCGTAGCCGGTCCAGTACGGCGCGGGCGCGTGGCACCAGCCGGCCGCTCTCCACGTCCAGCACGTGGAACTCTTCCTCTGCCCCGATGCGCAGCGTCACGTCACGTTCTCCCCTGCCTGGGTGGTCACCCGGCCGTCGCGTCCGGGTCCCGCTGGGGACCACTGCGGCTCCGGGACCCCCGAGTGCCCAGGCCGGGACCTTCACAAGCCTCCCGACCGCCTCCGATGTCGCACGGCCCCGTGCCGACCCGCGCGCCCCGCGCCCCCGTTCGGGGCGGCGCCGGGGAGGTTGGGCCCGGCCCGCGGGCGAAAAATCCGTGGTGGTCCGGCGCGCCTGATGCTGGGATGACCCGGTGCGAGATCAGGCGTCGGTGATCGTGGACCGGGGCAGGTACCGGGACGCGGTGACACCGTGGGAGGAAGCCACCTGGCGGGACGCCGCCCTGGAGTGGGTGGACGGCAGGCTCGCCGGGCGGGGGCTGCGCGCGGCGGGAGAGCTGAGAGTGCGGCTGCGGCCGTGGTCCGTCCTGGTCCGCGTGCCGGTCGAGGGGCGCGACGCCGTTTGGTTCAAGGCCAATCCGCCGGACAGCGCCTTCGAAGGACCGCTGACCGTTGCGCTGGCGCGCTGGGCACCGCGGTACGCGCTGGAGCCGCTCGCCGTGGACCCGGGCCGCGCCTGGACGCTGCTGCCCGACGGCGGGGAGCTGCTGCGCACGGCGCTCGACGACGGGCGGGCCGGTCCGCGTGTCTGGGAGGACCTGCTGCGCCGCTACGCCGGCCTTCAGCACACCCTCGTCCCATACGCGGGGCGGATCGAACTGCTGGGCGTGCCCAGCGCCCGTACTCGCGCCCTGCCCGACCTCTTCGACCGGGTCCTCGCGGAGAGTTCCGCGCTGCGGCCGGACGACCGGCGCAGGCTCGACGGCCTCCGGCCGCGCCTCGTCGCATGGTGCGAGGAGCTGGCGGCCGTCGGCGTCCCGGACTCCCTCGACCACGCGGACCTGCACGAGGGCCAGCTCTTCCGGCCGGAGCCGGGCCGGTTCACCTTCTTCGACTGGGGCGACGCCGTGGTCTCCCACCCGTTCTGCAGCCTGCTCGTGCCCGCGCGCGCGGCCCGGGACCGGCACGGTCCGGAGGTACTGCCCCGGCTGCGGGACGCCTACCTGGAGCCGTGGACCGGCGCGGGCCGCAGCCGAGCGGAACTCACCCGTGCGGTGACCCTGGCCTGGCGGCTCGCCGCGCTGGCCCGTGCCTGTTCCTGGGGCCGTGTCTTCCCGTCCGTGTCCGGCGGCGGCACTCCGGGCGGCGCGGAGAGCGCGAGCCGGCTGCTGGAGCTCTTCCACGAGCCGCCTTTGTGAACCACGCCCGTGGGGCGGACGGATCAGTCCCAGAGGGGATAGGTCCGCACCTGCGGATAGCCCTCCGGCCGCCCCGCCAGGAACTCCAGGCTCAGCCGGGTGAAGTGCCGTACCTCCGGGCGCTTCTTCCAGGGTTCCGGGCTGTCCAGGCGCACGATCACCGGGTACTCGTGGAACCTTCCGGCCGCGCAGTAGGGCTTGCAGTCGTTGACGAGGTTGAAGCCCCTGGCCGTCGCGGACCGCTCGTTCCACTGCGACCAGTGCAGCGCGGACAGGACGCTGTTGCCGTCGCCGCAGGCGAGGATGAAAGCGCCGGGTCGCTGCCGCGGCTTCCACAGACAGTCGACCAGCACCGGCCGCCCGTCCGTCCGCTTCACGGCGTGCGCCGAGGCGTTCCCGTGCGAGGCCGCGGGTGCGGCGGAGGCCGTACCCACGCCTGTTGCGAGCAGCCCCGCGGCGCAGAGCGCGACCGCTGTCCTCATTGTGTGTCTGCCCATCTCCGCTCCCGGCCGACGACGTCCTGGCTCCTTAACGACGCTACGGCCGAGTCGGGCGACGTACCACTCGTGCGCGGTGATGCCGTGTTCGTGTCGAGTGGCGGGTCGTCGTCGTCCGCGTCCTGCTGGCAGGTGGCGCACAGTTCGTGGTGACCGTCGGTGGTGACGACGGTTCCCCAGCCCAGGCACTGCTCGCAGTCGCGGGCCAGGCCCAGGTCGGGGTGGGGAGGAGGGGCGGGGTTGGCGCTGTGGTGGGCTCCGTACGCCATACGGGGGCGGCTCCTCGAAGCGATGGTGGGGGGATGCACACCATTTTGTCCTATTTTTTAGATCTGTCCAGACTCTTTTCCTGTGCTTGGGTCCGCACAGGACGTAGCGGGCGCTGGATTTGGGGTTGACCCCGGGCCGGGCCGTGGCGCGGTGTCTCTACGAGCGCACCGAGTCGATGGCGATGTTCAGGTGGCGCGGGCCGCGCAGCACCGCGTTCTTCCGGTAGGGCGGCGGGTCCTCCACCAGGCGGGGGTTGTCCAGGCGGCGGGTCAGCTCGGCCAGTGCGAGCTGTGCCTCCCGCCGGGCCAGCGGCGCGCCGAAGCAGATGTGGATGCCGCTGCCGAAGCCGAGGTGCTCGATGTCCTCGCGGTCGGGGTCGAACCGGTCGGGATCCCGGAACCGCTCCGGGTCCCGGTTGCCCGCGGCGAGCATCAGCCAGATCCGCGAACCCTTGGGAATCGTGACCCCGCGCAGGTCGATGTCGGCGACACAGGTGCGCTGCGGCACCAGCTGCACGGGAGGCTCGTAACGCAGCAGCTCCTCCACGATCCTGACGGACAGTCCCGGATCCTCGCGCAGCCGGTGCAGGTACTCCGGGTGGCGCAGCAGCGTGAGCATGCCGTTGGTGATGAGATTGACCGTCGTCTCGTGGCCCGCGATCAGCAGCAGCACCGCCGTGCTGAGCACCTCCATCATCGACAAGGTCCCGTCAGCGCCGTGACTGGCCGCCAGGTCGGACAGCAGGTCGTCGCGGGGCTCCTTGGTGCGCTGCTCCACCAGACCGGCCAGGTACATGCCCAGCTGCATCCGGGCCTCCTGCGCGGCGCGCTGGAAGTCGTCGTCGCTGCGCTGCCGGGTCTCCGGGTCCAGGGCGGCGACGATCGGGTCCACCCACGCGCGAAAGCGCGGCTCGTCCTCGCGCGGCACTCCGAGCAGCCGGCAGATCACCGTCACCGGGAAGGGGTAGGCGAACTGGTCGACGACGTCGATCTGCCGGGCGTCGCCGAAGCCGTCGATGAGCTCGGTGATGATTCCGGTGAGTTCCCCGCTCATGGAGTCGATCCGGTCGGGCCGGTGTGGCGGACCGAAGGAGCTGTTGGCGATCCGCCGCAGCCGGTCGTGCTCGGGCGGGTCTAGCCTGATGAAGCTCGGCGGCAGCCCCGTGGCCTCCGGTCCCGACAGCTCGTCCGCGCCGGCCGCGGTGAGGTTGGTGGCGTCCGAGCTGACCCTCGGGTCGTGGAGCAGCCCGAGGATGTCGTAGTACGAGCTCACGACGTAGGGGCCGTCCTCCTCCTCGTGCAGCACCGGTGTCCTGCGCAGCTCCTCGTAGAGCGGATACGGGTTGGCGCGGTTGGCGTAGTCGGTGATCCGGTGCAGGAGCGAGGCGTGCGTCATGTCGGGTCCTTGGGGCATGGAGGTGCGGAGGTCCGGGGCGGGAGGCGGGGCGCCGGTTCAGTGGCGGGCCGGCGTGAAGACCAGTTGCCGGTCGGCCGGCGAGTAACCGCTGAGGGTCACGGTCGGGCCGTGCGTCGGCAGCGACGGGTCGGGAAAGTCGGCCGGCACCGGCTTGCGGCCCTCGGGCCGGCGGTCCACCGTCGTGAACTCCACCGGGAACGGCGCGCCCGTCTCGATCAGCCGCTGGTAGAACTCCAGCCACCGCGTGTTGTCGAAACTCACGGCAGCGATCACGCGGCCCTGGTAGCCGTACACCCCGACGAACCGCCGCTCGGTCAGCGACCCCTGGGTGATCATGACCTCCTCACCCATGGACGGTACGCCGACCGACTTGATGTTCACGCCGAACTGCGAGGACCAGAAGGCGGGCACCCACATGTGCGGGCGCCGGTCGGCGCTGGCGCTGATCATGTTGTGCGCGGCCACCTCGGCCTGGGCGACGGCGTTGCCCCAGTGCTCCAGGGACAGGAACTGGTAGCCGAACAGCGGATGCGGGGAGCGGGCTACGTCGCCGGCGACGTAGATGTCGTCGGTGACGATGCCCCGGAAGTCGAAGGCCCGGCAGCCCGCGTCGCAGGCGATGCCGCGCGGGCCCGCGCCCAGCCCCGAGCCCGCCAGCCAGTCGGTGTTGCGGGTCGCGCCCAGCGAGACCACCACCACGTCCGTCTCGACGACACTGCCGTCGGACAGGTGCGCCGCCCGCACCCGGCCCGTCGCGTCGCCCTCCAGACCGGTGACCATGACCCCGGTGCGCAGGTCCACCCCGTTCTCCCGATGCAGTTCCGCGGCCACCGCGCCGATCACCCCGCCGAGCGCGCCCACCAGGGGAGCGCCGGCCCGCTCCGCGACCGTGACCGCGATGCCCTGGTTCCGGCAGGCCGAGGCGATCTCCGAACCGGTGAAGCCGGCCCCGATGATCAGCACCCGGCGCGGCGGGCCCTTCATCCGCCGGTGCAGACGGACCGCGTCGTCCCGGGTGCGCAGCACGAACACCCCGTCCAGCTGGGCCTCGTCCTCCTTCGGCCAGGGCCGGGCGTGCACACCGGTCGCGATCAGCAGCCGGTCGTAGGGCACCTCCTCGCCGTCGGCCAGCCGCACCCGCCTGGCCGCCATGTCCAGGCCGGCCGCCGCGACCCCGAGCCGCCAGGTCGCGTCGACGTCCCGGCGCCGGGGCAGCTCGGTGTGGTCCGCGGACGCCATGCCGAGCAGCACCGCCTTGGACAGCGGGGGGCGGTCGTACGGCTCGTAGGGCTCGTCACCGATCATGGTGAGTGGTCCGGCGAACCCTTCGGCACGCAGCGTCTCGGCGGCTCTGAGGCCGGCCAGCGAGGCGCCCACGATCACGATCCGGCCTTCGCGTCTGAGCCACTCGTGGAACGCCTCAGCGGGCATCGGAGGCCTCCCGCCCGGCGCCGACGGGCTCCTCGTCCGCGTCGTCCAGCCCCTCAGCCGTGATCGCCTGCACCGGGCAGGCCGCCACGGCACGCGCGACCCTCTCCCGCTGCTCCGTGCCGGGTCGCGGGTTGTAGACCAGCGACTCCTCGCCGTGCATGGTGAACACGCCCGGCGCGAGGAACGCGCACTGCGCGTACCCCTGGCACTTGTTGAGATCGACGACAAGCCTCATTGGCGACCCGCCCTTCCCGGCGGCCAGGCCCTAGGGAACCACCCGCTCGGCGGGCACCCTCGGACGGCGGTCATCCCACGTCAGGATCGAAGCCCCGCTGCCCTCCCCGCGCGTCAGGACCCGCCGATGGAGTGACGGGACGGCGCGGCGGAAGGAGCGGCGGGGCCGGGCGGCGCAGGGAGCCGAGTCAGACGGCCGGGGCGGTGCCGGGCAGCGCCCGGCGGTTGCCGGCCATCAGGATGTACGTGCTGAGGACCAGCGACCACGCCGGGAACGCCAGTTCGGCCCACGGTACGTTCGACGCGGCGAACAGCAGCACCAGGGCGGTGAGCAGACCCAGCAGCGTCAGCCACCGCGGCAGCACCCCCAGCCGGTGTCCCATGACCGACAGCGAGCACGCGAAGACGGCCGCCATCCGCATCGCGTACCCGGTCATCAGCGTGTACGCGAAGTGGCGGCCGAAGTCCCACGCGGCGAGCCCGGCGGAGGCGCCCGGCGGGTGCGCGATCGCGAGCACCGCATCGGCGGCCGCGGCCGCCCCGAACATGGCGGCCACGAACACCAGTCCGCTGCCCAGGAAGACGGTCGCCAGGAACTTGTCCTCGGCGTCGCCGACATGGGCGCGTACCACCCCGGTGAACCACAGGAAGAAGATGCCGGCGAACGGCACGAGAGCCAGTGCCGCCCGCACCGCATCGTGCCGCGCGGAGTCGGTGGTTCCTCGGAAGGCGACCGCCTCCGCGCCCTCGGGGATCCCCAGCCGGATCAGGACGATCACCGCCGCGAGCAGCAGCGCGAACAGCACCCCGGCCAGCCCGGCCGCGCGAGGCGTCCGCAGCGGCCGCTCGGGCACTTCGGTCACTTGAGGTAGCCGAGGATGGTCATCATCCCTGACTCGGAGTGGTACTGGTTGTGGCAGTGGAGCATCCACAGGCCCGGGTTGTCGGCGTCGAAGTCCACCACCAGCCTGTTCCCCGGCAACACGATCGCGGTGTCCTTGCGGGCTCCACGGCCCTTCGGGCCGGTGACGGCGAAGGTGTGGCCGTGCAGGTGCAGCGGGTGCCACATGCCGGTGTGGTTGAGGAAGGTGATCCGGACCCGCTCGCCCCTGCGGACCGGATGGCGCTGCTCGACCGAGTACGGTCTGCGGTCGAAGCTCCAGTTGTACCACTTCATGTTGCCGGTCAGTTTGATCTGGATCTCGCGGTCCGGCTTGTCGTCGGAGAACGCCACCGAGTCGGCGGGGGTGAGCTCGTAGGCGGACACGAAGCGGCCGTCCAGCTCGCTGGGGCGGACGGAGGGCGCGGGCAGGTTCTTGGACTTTCCGGTGTTCAGTACGGCGAGGGCGCGCGCGTCCTTGCCCTCGGCCAGCGCGACCAGGGGGAACACCCCGTCCTTGGCGGTGATGACGACGTCGTAGCGCTCTGCCATGCCGATCACCAGCGCGTCCGTCGTACGGTGCTCGACCGGGTAGCCGTCCGTGTGCGTCACGGTCATCTCGTGGCCGCCCAGGGCCACTCGGAAGGCGGTGTCGGCACCCGCGTTGATGAACCGCACCCGGATGCGGTCGCCGGGGCGGGCCCGGAAGACCGACGGAGCGTGCGGGACACGGCCGTTGATCAGGTAGTAGGGGTAGTCGACGTTGCCGCCCATGCCTTGCAGGATGCGGCTGAGACCGCCCCGCAGGATGCGGTCGGGGCCGTGGGACGAGCCGTGCGGGGCCGAATGCCCGCCGTGGCCGCCGCCGCCCATGTCCATGCCATGCATGCCCTTGGGAATGGGGCCCTTGACCTTCTGCAACTGCGCGAGCACGCCATCCGGGGTGGAGCCGGCCAGGCCGTCGACCCAGTCGTCCAGGACCACCACCCACTCCTTGTCGTACGACAGGGGCTCTTTGGGGTCGTCGATGATCAGCGGTGCGTACAGGCCGCGGTCGAGCTGCATGCCCTCGTGCGAATGCAGCAGGTACGTGCCGGGGTGGGACACGACGAAGCGGTAGTTGAACTCCGAGCCGGGCTTGATGGTCCTCTGGGTCAGTCCCGGCACGCCGTCCATGTCGCAGCGCAGGCGCACACCGTGCGAGTGCACCGTCGTCCCCACGGGCAGGCGGTTGACGAGCGTGAGGTCGAGGATGTCACCCGCGGTGGCCCGGACCGCCTCGCCTGGGATCCTGTCGCTGTACGCCCAGGTCTTGACGGTCTTGCCGGCCAGGTCGAACGACGTCTCCCGGGCGGTGAACTTGTACTTGCGCACCCGCCCGGCCCCGCGCTTGCGCTCGGCGGCCAGGACCTCCGGGTCGGACGGGTTCACGTACCCCTTGGGCCCCTTGGGGACGAACGGGCGGAAGCCGTCGATGGTCCCGGGGCCCAGCGCGGACCCCGAGTCCCGAGCGGACTCCGAGAAGGAGCCGGCCCCGGAGCAGGCGGTCAGGAGTCCCGAAGCGGCAGCCGTGACCGAGGCGCTGAGCAAGGTGCGCCGCGTATATGTGTGCATGACTCGAATAACACACGTTTTGCGCCGATATGTGGGAGAACTGGCGCGGCGCGTCTGGTGATCTCGGCAACCATTGCCTCGGCAGTGGGGCGATACGGGGCATGGCCCGCGCGGCGACGTGCCGGGTCCGGGCATGTGCGCTATGCTGGATCTTGAGCGAGTCGCCGGAACTCCCGGTGATCTGCTGTGCGTTGGTGGTCCAAGGAAAGACGCCCCGCTTCCTGCGGGGAGATGCAGGTGCAAGGCCTGCCCGGCGCTCGTGGACGAGCCCCACTTCCGTGACGGGAGTGGGGCTTTCGTCTTGCCCGCCGAACGGGCGTTCGCACCACACGTGATCCATGAGGCGCTGACCGTCGCCGGCCGTGCGATGCGGGGAATCCGCGGGGCGCTTGAACATCCCCGGGCCGAACTCCGTATGGGACGGGGGGATTCACATTCCTGGCAGGCCACGACGCGTAGGAGAAGTTCGGTGAGACGCAACACGCGCAGACGACCCACGGGCCCGCGGCGCGCCACGCTCGCCGCGATGGCGCTCATCCTGGGCGGAGGCGGGCTGATGGTCGCCAACGTGTACGCCTCCGCCACCGAAGACACGTCGACGGTGCGGTCCGCCGGGGAATCGGACCGCGACCGGAGTCCGGCGGCGGGAGGCGCCACGATCGACTGCCCGGACGTCGGAGCCGGGCTGACCGCGGTGCCGCAGGACGCGAAGGCGACCGTCGACGAGCAACTCGCGGTTCTGGACCAGCAGATCGCGAGCGCGTACCAGCAGATGCAGGACGCGGTTCAGGACGGGCGGCTCGACGCCGGCGCCGTGGAGAACACGGTCGTGGCTCCGCTCAAGGAGCAGCGTGCCGCGACGATCGGGACCATCGCCGACGCGATCGAACGGGCCGGGGAGCGGCCCGAGGGACTCGACGACCTCGCGGCCTGCACCCTGCGCACCTCCGGCACCCAGGACGGCGGCGGGGAGGCCGGCCAGGAGCAGGCCGGCCAGGAGCAGAGCCCGCAGGGGGACGGGCAGCAGGAACCCCAGCAGGACGCCGACGGCGCAGGCCAGGCCGGCAACGGCCCCGTGGCCGCGGACTACGCGGACATCACCACCGTGCGGAGCGACGCGCGGAAGCCCCGTGAGGTGGCGGACGCCGCACGCGGCAGCTTCGCCTCCAGTTGCGGAGTGAACGAGGGCGGCCTGTTCAACTCGGACAACGTGATCGTCGCCCCCGGCGTCACCAACGGAGCCCACCACTTCCACGACTACATCGGCAACCAGGCCAACAACGCCTTCGCCAGCGATCAGGACCTGGCGAACGGTGGCACGAGCTGCGCCGACAAGGGCGACAAGTCCACCTACTACTGGCCCGTGCTGCGCCTGCAGGACGGAACCCGGGAGCGGGACGCCGAGGCCCCCGGCGGCGGGACCGAGGGCAACGCGGGCCGGATCGTGACGCCGAAGCAGGTGACGCTGTCCTTCGAGGGCAGTCCGCGCGGCAAGGTGACGGAGATGCCGCGCTTCCTGCGCATCATCACCGGAGACGCCAAGGCGTTCGTCAACGGCCCCGCCAACGCCAACGCCTCCTGGTCCTGCACCGGTTTCGAGGACCGGCAGCTGAAGGACAAGTACCCGCTCTGCCCCGGAGGCAGCGACGTGGTGCGCACCTTCAGGTTCCAGAGCTGCTGGGACGGCCGGAACACCGACAGCGCCAACCACCGTACGCACGTGGCGTTCGCCGACGCCGACGGCAACTGCCCGGACGGATTCCGGGCGATCCCGCAACTCGTGCAGCGCATCGTCTACGGCGTCGACGCCCCGAGCCTGGACGATGGGGGTGCGACCACCCCGCTGTTCGCGGTGGACTCCTTCCCCGAACAACTGCACAAGCCGGGCACGGACCACGGCGACTTCATCAACGTCTTCGACGACGACCTGATGCGCCGGATGGTCGACTGCATCAACAGCGGCCGTCAGTGCGGCTCCGGGGCCGACCAGGGCTCGGACTCCGGTGAGCAGCCGGAGAAACCGCAGGAGCCGCAGGAGCCCGAGGGGAAGCCGACGCAGACCTCGGGCGCGCGGCCCGGAGGCGGCGCCGGCAAGGGCGCGGGTTCGGGCGCGGGCCGGACCGACGACGGCGGCGCGACCGGGGCAGGCGCGGGCGAGGCCGGGGGTGAGAAGTCCGCGGAGCCCACGGGCGGTGCGGTGGAACCGAAGGCCGACACCTCGGACGCGGCCGAGCGGAGTGCTACGGGTGGCGCGTCCACGAGCGCGACCGGTACCGCGGGCGGCGGCGAGGTGGGGACGCCCGCCTACACTCCGGCTCCCGGCGGAAACGGCCAGGCGGCGGGCACGCAGACCGAACCGCAGGCCGTCAGGGGCAGCCTGGCCGAGACCGGCGCCCGGTTGTGGCCCGCGGCCGCCGGGGCGGTGCTCGTGACCGCGGGCATCGTGCTGCTGCGCCGGATCAGGCACGGCGCCGTCTGACGGCGCCACAGGCCGCGAAGGGGGGCGGTGGTGGGACCGGTCTCGTGGTCCCGCCACCGCCCCTCGGTGTCACTCGGCGCGGGCGAGCCCTCTTCGGGCGTTGTTGTAGATACGCATCAGGTGCTTGGCCACGGCGCACGGAATGGCGTGTGCATGACATTGTCGGCACGCCTGCATGTGCTGTTCGTAGTCGGAATGCGCTTGCTGGAGGGCAGCGTCTGGAGACGGCATGGGGATCCTTCGCGCGGGGGCGTCGGGCGGCACGGCGCGCCCGACTTGACTGGAGAGAAAAGCCAGGAGCCAAAGTTGATCACGTTACTTCGGGTAGTGGAAAGCGCCATCGCACCACCCGGTACGGCGGATCGGACGGCTGCCCGCCTCACGCGCTCCCGGGGTTCTGCCGCCCGGAATGGGCCCACCAGCGGCCCTCGTGCCGGCTCACCGCGATGGGGCGGCCGAAGCACGCGGTCAGCCACGGCCCGGTCAGCACGTCCTCGACGGGCCCCTGGGTCAGGACGCGTCCCTCGCGCAGCAGCAGGGCGTGACTGACGGCGGGTGACAACTCCTCGAGGTGATGGGTGACCGTCACCGTGGCGAGCCGCGGCCGCCCCTCCGCGAGCCGGTGCATGGCCTCGACCAGATCCTCGCGGGACGGCAGGTCAAGGGCGTTGAAGGGCTCGTCGAGGAGCAGCAGCGCGGGTTCGGCCATGAGGGCCCGGGCGATGAGGACGCGCGCCCGCTGCCCGCCCGAGCAGACTCCGTACGGCCGGTCGGCCAGGTCCTTGATCTCCAGCTCGGCCAGCAGTTCGTGGGCGCGTTGCCGCACCTCCTCGTCGTACATCCGCCACAGCGGCTGCACCGTGCCCGTGTGACCGGTCAGCACGACGGTGTGGGCGTCGAGTTCCCCGGGGACGCGCTGCGCCGTGGTGACGTGCCCGATGCGCGCGCGCAGTTCCCGCACGTCGACGCGGCCCAGCAGCTCGCCGAGGACCTCGACGCTGCCGGTCGTGGGGTGCATCAGGGCGCCGAGCAGCCGCAGCAGCGTGGTCTTCCCAGCGCCGTTGGCGCCCAGCAGCGCCCAGTGCTGTCCCGCCCGCACCGTCCAGTCGACGCCGTCCAGGATGACCTGCCCGGTCGTGAAGCGGTGGACGCCCACCTCGTGGAGGGCGACGACGGTACCGGGCTCCCGCGTCGTCCGCTCCTCGGTGTGCTCGGCCATCCTGGGCTCCCCTCGACGTCGAGGCCGTCGCTCGACCGGCACCACGAACGGTAGATGCATCCGGCACCTTGTCGCCGAACTGTCCGGGTCGTGGACGCGGCGCGGCCGCCTCCTGGCTGCCGCCCGGTGGGCCGCGCCGGGCGATCGCCCCTGTGACGAAGCCGACACGAACGCCGCACGCGTGCCCGGCGGGAAGAGGGGTATGTGCACGCCGTGAACAGGGTGGTGAAGGCGATTGGGATGGAATCGGTCCTCCTCGGTGACGATGAGCCGGCGCCGGACACCGGCGTGATAAGCGTGGCGGCGGCCCTCGACGGCGACGCCGCGTGCATCGCCGAGGCCCGTCATCTCGCGGCCGAGTTCCTGGGCCGGGCGCGGACCGGCCACGGGCTGACGGTCTCGGACCGGGCCCTGGACCTGACCCAGCTCGTGGTCAGCGAACTGGTCACCAACGCCCGCAAGTACGCCTCCGGCCCCATCCTGATGGACCTGCGGATCGCCGGTGACGCCGTGGACATCGCGGTCTGGGACAGCGATCCGGTGCTGCCCGTGGCCCGGGCCGCCGATCCGGGGCGGGTGGGCCAGCACGGTCTGGAGATCGTGATGGCCGTGGTGGAGCGGTTCGAGGTGCGGCGCGAGCCGGTGGGCAAGCGCGTCATCGCCCGCATCAGCCTGCTCGACGCCGCGCGCCCGTGAGGCGTCGCCGGCCGGCGGCCGTGCGGCGTCAGGCGTCGAGTTCCGCCTTGTCCCCCATGACCACGACCGGGTGCTGACGCGGATCGAGGGAGCGCAGCAGATACCGCATCGCCGACTTGGACAGGGTCACGCACGCGGACGTGCCGCCGCCGTGGTCCATGTGCAGCCAGATGCCGCCGCCCCTGGACTGTCCTTCGGGCCGGGTGGGGTCGTTGGGCGGCGTTCCCTTGACGCGGTTGAAGTCGACGGCGATGACGTAGTCGAAGTCGTGCCAGGCGTTCTTCGTCCAGTACCGGGGAGCCTGGAACGCGGCGGACCGGGTGTACGGCAGCCTGGCCCCGGGGTCCTGGAGCACGCCGCCGGCGTCGCTCAGCGTGAACACCCCCACGGGGGTGCGCTGGTCGCCCTCGTGATGGTCCGTCGTCCAGCCCTTCCGGCCGTTGTGGGCCGGCCACGAAGCCGTCCGCTCCCAGCGTGAGCCGTGCTCGGTGAAGAGCTCGACCGTCGAGTCGGGGGAGTCCGGGCCCGCGCCGTAGACCGCGACCACCTGGCGGGACCCGGCCGGCACCCGATGCCACATCCGGTCACCGATGCCCGGCACCCGCCTCGGGGACACGTCGCGTCCGGGCGCGTGCTCCGCCTGCCCGCCGTGGCCGGCCGCGCGCCGGTGGCCCGGGTCGCCGCACGCCGTCAGCGACATCGCCAGCGCCCCACCGGCCGCCACCACGGCCGCCGTCCGCAACGCTCCGCCTTTTCGCATGGGCCTCATGATGGCACCGCCCCCGGCGCGTTTTTCACCTGAATGGCCGCCCGTGGCTGCGTGCGGATGGCCCACTCGGTATCTCCTTGAGTGAGAGAGGCGTCCATCGAGGGAGTGGAGCCGATCATGTATGAGATGTGTGCAGGAGTAGAGAAGCCCGGTGGGGCTCTGGTCTGGCACGTCATGGCCAAGCACACGACCACCACCCTGTGCGGCCAGAAACTGGGTCAGCACGTCGACGGCGCGAGCGCACAGCGGGCTGGACACTGTTCCACCTGCATGGCGTTGTTCGGGAAGCTGATGACCGCACCATCCGCGGTCGGCTCTCCCGCCGCCACGGACCGGTAGGTCCTGGCATCCGGCTCCCGTCCTCCGCCGCGAGGGCGGGAGCCGGGTGTTCGTCCTCCGTCCCATCGAGGCCCGCGCGGTGCGCCCGGTAAACGCTTCGACCAATTTTTGGCAACGTGCCCCCATTTCGCATTCCGGCGCCGGTCGATGGGTAACACTGAGCGGCGGAGGGGGGAGACGCGCGGCGGTGCTCTGCCGGCGCGCATATCCCGGAGTGTCACGCCGGCCTTGGGGAAGGCGGCGAGGGGACCAGCGGGGGGATGCATGACGCAGTCGCTTCCGGGGCAGCGGCCTGCCCACGGGGGAGCGCAGCGAGGGCGCCGAGCGCTTCCGGTCGTGGTGGTCGGGGCGGGGCCCTACGGGCTGTCGGTCGCCGCGCACCTGCGCGGAGCGGGGGTCCCGGTGCGGGTCTTCGGGGAGATCATGGGCAGTTGGCGGCACGCCATGGCGACCGGGATGTTCCTGAAGTCGACGCCGGACGCCGTCGATCTGTCCGCACCGGAGCCGGGCGGGCGGCTGGCGGACTTCCTCCAGGTGCACGGCGAGCCGGAGCTGACCGAACTGACGCCCATCCCGTGCGAGGTGTTCGTACGCTACGGACAGTGGTTCCAGAAGCAGTACGTCGGTGAGGTGGAGCCGGCCCGGGTGGCGGCCGTCGACCTGGCCGCGTCCGGTTCGGGGTTCGCCGTACGGCTGGACGACGGACAGGAACTCGCCGCCGCAGCCGTGGTCGTGGCCACCGGCCTGAACGGACTGGCCCACGTACCCGTCGAGTTGCGCGGCCTCGTGCCCGAAGGCCCGGGGCCCGACGCGCCGGTGTCGCACACCAGCCAGCACACCGACCTGTCCCGGTACGCCGGCCGCCGGGTCGCCGTGGTCGGCGGGGGCCAGTCCGCCCTGGAGAGCGCAGCGCTGCTCCACGAGTCCGGTGCGCGGGCGCAGGTGCTGGTCCGGGAGAGCGGTGTGCTCTGGGGGAACGCCCCGGAGCAGGCGCGGTCCTGGGTGCGGCGGATCGGCAGGCCCGCCTCGCCCCTGGGCACGGGCTGGATCCTGGCCGCGGTCTGCCGGGCCCCCGGCGCGGTACGGCGTCTGCCGGCCGCGGCCCGACTGCTGCTGTTCCGGCGCGCGTTGCGGCCGTCGGGCGGCTGGTGGCTGCGGGACCGGGTCGAGGGCGTGGTGCCGGTGCGCACCTCGCGCCGGGTCGTACGGGCCGAGACCGCCGGGTCCGTCGTACGGCTGGACGTTGTCGGGCCGGGCGGCGTGGCGGAGGTGCTCGACGCCGACCACGTGCTGGCCGCCACCGGCTACCGTCTGGACCTGGACGCCGTTCCGTTCCTGTCGCCGGCGGTGCGCCGTGCGCTCAGGCAGGTGCCGGGTTCGAGGGCACCACGGCTGAGCCCGGGGTTCGAATCGTCGGTGCCGGGTCTGTACTTCACCGGATCGCTGGCCGCCCCGATGTTCGGGCCGATGATGCGCTTCGTCGCCGGCACCGGGTTCGCCGCGGCCCGGGTCGCCCGGGACAGGGCCCGCCGGGTGGCCGACGCCGGATGACCGCGCGCCGTCCGTTGACCACGTCCGCCGTCCCCGGGCCGCGCGTGGCCCGTCGCCCCGCCGCACAGGGGGTTCCGGCCGAGCCCGGCCGGAACCCCCTCGCCAGTGCGGGTCAGGCGGTGTGCAGGGTCAGTCCGTAGCGGTTGAGGATCTCGTTGACCGGCTGGAACCAGGTCTCCCCGCCGCCGGAGCAGTTGCCCCAGCCTCCGGAGGTGACGCCCTGGGCCTGGTCACCGCTGATGAACGAGCCGCCGGAGTCGCCCGGTTCGGCGCACACGCTGGTCTTCGTCAGCTGGTGCACGGCGCCCTGGCTGTAGTTGACCGTCTCGTTGAGCGCCAGCACGGTGCCGCAGTGCCAGTGCGTCGTCGAGCCGGAGCGGCAGACCGTGGCGCCCACGGGTGCCACGGCGGAGCCGCGCACCAGCTGGTCCGGGACGGTGCCCCAGCCGAGGACCACCGGTACCGTCCACCAGCCGCTGCCGACGCTGACCCAGGCGTAGTCGTTGTCGGGGAACGAGGACCCCTGGAAGGTGCCGATGTACGAGCCGTCCCAGCCGCTCACCCCGGCGCCCGGCTGGCCGCAGTGTCCGGCGGTGACGAAGCCGCCGTACACCGAGAAGCCGATGGAGCAGCGGACGTTGCCGGTGTAGTAGGGGTCGCCGCCGACCGTGCCCGCCGCGAAGGTCCGCGGCGGTGCGGAGACCGTGCGGACGGTGACGGGGCCGGCCGCGCGGGCCTGGGAGAGGAAGCGTTGGACATCGTTGTCGGAGCGCGCTGCACGGACGACGTCCACGACCACGGTGTTGGCCTTCGGGTCCACCCGCCAGCCGCTCACGCCCTGGGGTGCCGACGTGCTGTCGAGGCGGGCCTTGGCCGTGTCCAGCTGCCGTGCGCTGTGCTGGACGGTGCGGACCGTGGCGCCGGCGGTGCGGACGGCGCGCAGGGTCGAGTCGGAGGCGTCGGAGGTGACGGCCACGGTGAGCCGGCCGGTCTCGTCGTCGAACCACGAGCCGCCGTAGGCGGATCCCGCGGCCGCGCGGGCCTTCGGTTCCGCTGCCGTGGCGGCGCGTTCCGCCGTCAGCCGCGCTTCGGCCTGCTGCGCGGAGAGGCCCAGGTCCCGCTGCATCGCCTGGAGCAGGCCGGGGGAGGTGGTGGGTGCGGTGGCGGGGGTCGCCGCACCGGCAGTCGAGGTGCCCGCCACGGCCCAGCTGCCGAGCAGTACGAGTGCGGCCACGGCCACGCGGTGGAGTCTGGTGCGTCTCACAGGTGTGCCCTTCGTCGTTCCAGCGAGGTGGGGGTGGAACAACCGCGACCTGAGAGCGCTCTCAACCGGGTCGGGGAGCAGCTTAGCGGGACTGGGTTATCAGGTCCATGCCAATGATGGGATTCGCGCCGGGCCCCCCGTCGTGCCGTTTGCCTAATGGGCTTAGGCAGATATTCAATGGCTTCAGGTTCTTGGAGGCTCGGGTGGGAGGAGCGGCATGGCGCGTGCGGGGTTGACCACGGAACGCCTGGTCAGGGCGGGGGCGGAGCTGGCGGACGAGGTCGGCTTCGAGCACGTGACCGTCTCGGCCCTCGCCCGGCGGTTCGACGTCAAGGCCGCGAGCCTGTACTCGCACCTGAAGAACTCCCAGGACCTCAAGACGCGGATCGCCCTGCTCGCCCTGGAGGAACTCGCGGACCGGGCCGCCGACGCGCTGGCCGGGCGGGCCGGCAAGGACGCCCTCGCGGCCTTCGCGAACGTCTACCGCGAATACGCCCGGGAGCATCCCGGCCGTTACGCGGCGGCGCGGCTCCGGCTGGACCCGGAGACCGCCGCCGCGAGTGCCGGGGGCAGGCACGCGCAGATGACCCGCGCGATCCTGCGCGGCTACGACCTGGCCGAGCCGGACGAGACCCACGCCGTCCGGCTCCTGGGCAGCGTCTTCCACGGCTACGTCAGCCTGGAACTGGCCGGCGGCTTCGCCCACAGCGCCCCGGCCCCGCAGGAAACCTGGACCTGGATCCTCGACCGCCTCGACACGATGCTGCGTACCTGGCCGCCAAGGTGAGCGCCCCGCCGCGACGCGCGTGGGCCACTTGCGCACGGCCGGCACGCGCCCGGCGGCGAGGCGCAGGCCTGCGGCACGTGACTGGCTGCGGGCCGCGCATGTATGGCGCGTCCGCGTCGGTTGCGCGGGGTCGCGGCTCGTGTGGAGCTTGACGTCCGCGCCGCCTGTCCGGGGATGTGGCT
>NZ_JBSFJL010000027.1:38161-123259 GCF_053598035.1 Streptomyces sp. NPDC001204
CTCGTGTGGAGTTGACGTCCGCGCCGCCTGTCCGGGGATGTGGCTCGTGTGGAGTTGACGTCCGCGCCGCCTGTCCGGGGATGTGGCTCGTGTGGAGTTGACGTCCGCGCCGCCTGTCCGGGGATGTGGCTCGTGTGGAGCTGACGCCCGCCGCCACCTGCCCGGGGATGAGGCTCGTGTGGGGCTGGCGGGCCGTGACGACTGCCCGGGTTGTGCGGTGCGGTGAGTCGGACTGCCCGTACACGGCTGTGGCGCCTCCACGTCGGCTGCGGGTTGTCCCGCGGTCCGGGTCGCCTGTCGGGCTATGACGTCCGCAGGCCGCGTGCGGGTGGGCGCGCCTCTGGTGGCGGTCGTGCGGTGGAGCGGTGCGGCAGCCCGCCCCAGTGCGGCTGCGGCCGCGTATCCCGATGTGCCTGCACGCTGCCGTGCTGCAACGCGACCGTGCCGACTGACCGGTCGTGGGGTCCACGTGGGCCGCGTGCGGATGAACGCGCGTCCGGTGGCTGCCGTGCCTGCGGTCGCGCGTGGTGCGGTGAGTCCGCGTGTCCGCGCGCGGGTGCGGCGCGCATGGTCTGTGCGTTCGGGGTGCCGCGCGGCGGTCCGGCCCGTGCTTGACGCGGCGTTCGGTGCTCGCCCGCGATGACCCGAGTGCGGCCCCGGTCCCAGCTTGCCGGACGGTTGCCGTTCTGGGTCGTGGGCGGCCCCGCTGAGCCGGTGTTCTGGCCTCTGTACCGGCCCAAGGCCCAGCGCGCCTCCTCACGCACCGGACCATCGGCGACGGTGTCGACCTCGGCCGCTCGGCAGGTGCCGTCCACGCCGACCGGTCGCCCGGCCTGTCGGCGAGGGAGCGCGGACGCTACGCTCCGTTGCCGCGAGTGAACGTTCCGCAGCCGGTGCCGAGGTCCACCGTCGCGTCGGCGACCACCTCGCCGAATTCGTCTCCGCTGTCGCCGGACAGCGCTTTCACCTGCCGCAACGCTTGGGATTCGGGGGTTCCCCGCACGGTTCCCGCAGGGCTCCCGCTGAACGATCAATCGTGGAAGTCGTGACGATGAGGGAGGGCGGATGTTACAAATGCCGGATGGTCGACCGTTTTACCCGTCTTCGACGCATATCGCTGCGCTCGCTGCTGGGAAAGAGCCCGCGAAGCGTCGCCGGACAGGTGTTCGTTCTGCAGGTGGCGCTGGTGGCGCTGCTTGTGGCTTTCGCCGTCTTCTCCCTCGTCCTTCAGTCGCAGCGGGACGTCAACGCCGAGGCCAAGCGCCGTTCCGTGGCGGTGGCGCAGACCTTCGCGCACTCCCCGGGTGTCGTGAGCGCACTGCGGACGCCCGGCCCGTCGAAGGTGCTCCAGCCCCTCACGGAGGCGGCGCGCAGGTCCGCGGGGGTCGACTTCATCGTCGTCATGGACACGAACGGCATCCGTTACACCCACCCCCTGCCGGACCGCATCGGCCACCGTTTCGTCGGCGACATCGAGCCGTCGCTGGCCGGCAAGGTCTACACCGAGAGCGTCCACGGGCCGCTCGGCGAAGAGGTACAGGCCACCGTTCCCATCAGGGACGGCAACCGCGTGGTGGCGCTGGTCTCCGCAGGCCTCCAGGTCAAGCACGTGACCAGCCAGGTGAACCGGCAGATCCCGATCATCCTGGGCGCCGGGGCGGCGGCGCTGGGCCTGGCCACCGGCGTGACGGCGCTGGTCGGCAGGCGGCTGCGGCGGCAGACCCACAGCCTCGCCCCGGACGAGATGACCCGCATGTACGACCACCACGACGCGGTGCTGCACTCCGTACGCGAAGGTGTGCTCATCGTCGGTGACGACGGGCGGCTGCTACTGGCGAACGACGAGGCCAAGCGGCTGCTGGAGCTGCCGTCGGACGCCGAGGGCAGGCAGGTGGCGCAGTTCCCGGCGCTGGAACCGGAAACCGTCGAACTGCTCACCTCGGGCCGCATGGCCACCGACGAGGTGCACCTCGCCGGATCCCGGCTGCTGGCGGTCAACCAGCGGCCCACGCACAGCGACGGAGGCGGGCGGCGAACGGTGGTGACGCTCCGCGACTCCACCGAACTCCAGGCCATCTCCGGCCGGGCCCAGGTGGCCCGGGAACGGCTCGAACTGCTCTACGACGCCGGCCTGGGCATCGGCACCACCCTCGACGTGTCCCGCACCGCCGACGAACTCGCCCAGGTCGCCGTCCCCCGCTTCGCCGACTACGTCTCCGTGGACCTCGCCGAGGGCGTACTGCGGGGCGAGGAGCCCGCCGGTTCCGCGACGGGCCTGCGCCGCATCGCCGTACGCGGTGTCCAGGACGACGCGCCGCTCTACGAGAAGGGCCGGCTGATCGACTTCCTGCCGTCGACGCCCCAGGCCCGCAGCTACGGCACCGGCCACGTGGAACTGGTGACGGACCTGTCGTCGGCGTACGGCTGGCGGGCGCAGGATCCGGAGCGCACCGAGGCGATCGTCGACCACGGCATCCACTCGCTGATCTCGGCCCCGATCCAGGCCCGCGGTGTCGTGCTGGGCATGGCGAACTTCTGGCGCTGCAAGGAGCGCGGTCCGTTCGACGAGGAGGAGCTGTCCCTGGCCGAGGAGCTGGTGGCCCGGGCCGCGGTCAGCATCGACAACGCCCGCCGCTACGCCCGCGAGCACGCGCTCGCGGTCACCCTCCAGCGCAGCCTGCTGCCACGGGCCCTGCCCGAGCTGAGCGCGCTGGAGGTCGGCTACCGCTATCTGCCCGCCCAGTCGGGTGTGAGCGGTGACTGGTTCGACGTGATCCCGCTGCCCGGCGGACGGGTCGCCCTGGTCGTCGGGGACGTGGTCGGGCACGGCCTGCACGCCGCCGCCACCATGGGACGGCTGCGCACCGCAGTGCACAACTTCTCCACGCTCGACCTGCCCCCCGACGAGCTGCTGAGCCACCTGGACGACCTCGTCGGCCGCATCGACCAGGACGAGGCCTCCACCGGCGCCGGCGCGGCCGTCGTCGGAGCCACCTGTCTGTACGCGATCTACGATCCCGTGACGCGTCGCTGCGCCATGGCGCGCGCCGGTCATCTCGCGCCCGCGCTGGTCAGCCCGGACGGCAACGTCACCTTCCCGGACCTGCCGCACGGGCCGCCGCTCGGCCTGGGCGGCATGCCGTTCCGGACGGCCGAGCTGGAGCTCCCCGAAGGCACCCAGCTCGCCCTGTACACCGACGGTCTCATCGAGGACCGCCGGCGAGACCTGGACGTCGGCATGGAACTGCTGCGCGAGGCCCTCGCGGGCCACCCCGACCGCTCGCCGGAGCAGAGCTGCCAGGCGGTGCTGGACGCGCTGCTGCCCGCGCGTCCCAAGGACGACGTCGCCCTGCTGATCGCCCGGACCCGGGCGCTGCCGTGCGACCGGGTCGCCGAGTGGGACGTGCCGCCCGACCCGGCCGCCGTCGCCCGGGTCCGCGTCGCGGCCGCCCGCACACTCGACGAGTGGGGCCTGTCCGAGCTCGGCTTCAGCATGGAACTCGTGCTGAGCGAACTCGTCACCAACGCCATCCGCTACGGCGGTGAGCCGATCCATGTCCGGCTGATCCGCGACCGCACGCTGATCTGCGAGGTCTCCGACGGCACCAGCACCTCGCCGCACCTGCGCTACGCCGCGACGACCGAGGAGGGCGGCCGCGGTCTGTTCCTGGTGTCGCAGATGACCGAGCACTGGGGCACCCGCTACTCCCCGCACGGAAAGGTGATCTGGGCGGAACTCGCCCTGCCCGAGGGCGGCGAGAGCCCGGGTACGACCGTGTCCGGGACGATCGCGTCTCCCGTCGACGGCTGGCCCACCGTCCCGCGGACACCCGTGCTCCCCGGCCAGACGACGGGCGACCGGGCCGGATGACAGGTGATCCCCGCCCTGCCCCGGCGCCCGGCGTCATGCGCTCGGGCGCGGTCGATCGGCCCGGCCTCGAAGCGGTGACGGCGCGGGGCCGCCCGGTGGGCGGTCCCGCGCCGTCGCAAAGGGTGAACGGACGCGTCAGGCGGTGACCCCGGCGGCCTCCGGCCGCGGAGCGTGCCGCGGCAGGGTCAGCACGGCCAGGAAGCCGAGAACCGCGACCGAGGCGAAGAAGTAGAAGCCCCACGGGTGGCCGATGCCGGAGGCGACCAGGGCCCCGGTGATCGTCGGGCCGACGATCGAGCCGATCCGGCCGATGCCGGAGGCCGAGCCGAGGGCGGTCCCGCGCACCGCGGCCGGGTAGAAGTGCGTCACGTAGGCGTAGACGAGCACCATGGCGGAGAAGACGAACACGCCCGTGAGGAAGACGACGACGTTGAGCAGGAGGTCGCTGTTCATCTTGATGCTCAGGCAGCCGAGCATGACCACGGACACCGCGAACCAGCCGAGTATGGTCCCCTTGATGCCCCGCCGGTCGGCCACGAAGCCGCCGACGATCAGGCCGACGACGCCGCCGACGTTGAGCACCAGGAGCTGGGTGACGGCCGTGGGGACGGGGTAACCGGCGTCGTTCATCAGCTTGGGCAGCCAGGTGTTCAGGCCGTAGACCAGCAGCAGCCCCATGAACGAGGCGACCCAGATGCCGATGCCCGCGCGCAGGTAGGCCGGCTTGAGCAGCTCGGTGAACGGGACCCGCTGCGCCCCGGTCGCCTGCTTGGCCCGCATGAAGGCCTCCGACTCCGGCAGGCGGAACCACTGGATGACGGCGACGACGATCCCGGCCACGCCGAGGACGTAGAACAGGATCTGCCAGTTGTCGGTCACCTGGAGGGCCAGCAGGGAGGTGATCACGGCACCGGTGTGGTAGCCGGTCATGGTCAGGGTGCTGGCCCGGGCACGCCGACTGGCCGGCATGTGCTCGGCCATCATGGTGAGCGACACCGGCATGCAGGCGCCCAGGCCCAGACCGGCGATGAGCCGGAGGACGGCGAACATCGTCACGGAGCCGGCCAGCGGCACCACGATGGTGAACACCGAGAACACCACCACCGACGCGATGAGCAGCAGGCGGCGCCCCAGCCGGTCGGCCAGCGGGCCGACGCAGACGGCGCCGATGGCGACGCCGACGAGCGACAGTGTCGCGATCATGGTGGCGTCGCCCGCGGTCATGCCGAGGTGACGGGTCTTGAGGAGGGTCGGGATGATGGCGCCGAGGACGACGAGGTCATAGCCCTCCAGCATGACGGTGATCCAGCACAGGACCACGGTCCAGGTGCTTCTCCCGGCGGTGCCGGACTGCGCGGTCGTCGGGGACGAGACGGCGGATGACATAGGGACGTTCCCCCCTGGGGACGGGAGCGGACGGGCGAGGACGGGCGGGTCAGAACGGGTAGTCGGCGATGTCGGGCCGGACGGTGACCCACTGGGTCTCGGTGAAGGCCTCGACGTTGGCGGCGGCGCCCCCGAACCGGGACCCGGTGCCGGAGGCCTTGACCCCGCCGAAGGGGGCGTTGGGCTCGTCGCTGACGGTCTGCTCGTTGATGTGGACCTTGCCGGAGTCGATCCGGTCGGCGAGCTTCATCGCCGTCCCCACGTCGCCGAGGATCCCCACGGACAGCCCGTACTCGCAGTCGTTGACGATCCGCGCGGCCTCCTCCAGCGTCGAGAAGCCGATGACGGGCGCGACAGGCCCGAAGATCTCCTCGCGCCAGGCCGGCATGTCGGTCGTCAGGCCGCTCAGCACGGTGGCCCGGTAGCCCGCGCCGACGATCTCGCCGCCCGCGGCGAGGGTCGCCCCCGCGGCGACGCTGTCGGTGACGATGCCGTGCACCCGTTCGAGCTGGCGCCGGTCGATGATCGGGCCGAGCGCGACGTCCTCGCGGGCCGGATCGCCGACGGGCAGGGCCGCGGCCTTCGCGGCGAGCGCCGCGGTGTACTCCTCCAGCAGCGACTCGTGCACGATGTGGCGCCCGGTCGTCATGCAGATCTGGCCCTGGTGCAGATAGGAGCCGAAGGCGCCGGCCGAGGCCGCCTTCGGCACGTCCGCCCCGGGCAGCACGACCAGCGCGTTGTTCCCGCCCAGCTCCAGGTGGGCCCGCTTGAGCAGGCGTCCGGCCTGCTCGCCGATCGCCCGCCCCACCGGAGTCGAGCCGGTGAAGGAGACCACCCGGACCTCGGGCGCCTCGACGACGGCCCGGCCGACCGAGCCGTCGCCCGGCAGCAGGTGCAGCACCCCGGCCGGCAGGCCCGCCTCCTCGAAGACGCGCGCGATGACGACACCACCGCTCACCGCGGTGCGCGGGTCCGGCTTGAGCAGCACCGCGTTGCCCAGGGCGAGCGCCGGCGCCACCGAGCGCAGGCCCAGGACGAGCGGGAAGTTGAAGGGCGCGATGACACTGACGACACCGGCCGGGCGGCGTCGGGAGAGGGACCAGCGGGCGTCCTCGGAGGTGAGCACCTCGCCCTGCGGGTGTGTCGGCAGGCCCGCGCACTCGAAGCACTCGCCCACGGCGAGCTGGGCCTCGAAGGCCGCCTTGGCCCGTACGGACCCGGCCTCGCGCACCAGCCAGTCCTCGATCTCGGCGGCGTGCTCGGCCAGCAGCTCGCCCGCCCGGCGCAGTACGGCGGCCCGCCGCTGCGGCGAGGTCGCCGCCCAGTCGCGCTGCGCCTCGGCCGCGCGGGCGGACGCACGCCGTACGTCCTCGGCGGTGGCCAGGCCCGCCGTCGCGAGCTGTTCGCCGGTCGCGGGTTCGACGACCGGCTGCTCGCCGGAGGCGTCCCTCCAGCCGTCGCTGAAGAACTTCTTGGCCCAGACGTCGCTGTCCAGGAGTGCCATCGCGTTTCCTCTCTTCTGCACAGGGGCGGATCAGGACGGGGTGGTGAGCGCGGTGTCCACCTGGAGCAGCCGCGGGTGGTCCGGGCGCTCGGCGAGGGCGGCCCGCAGCTCCTCGGCGTCGCCGACGTGCCGGGCTCGGACGCCGTATCCCTCGGCGATACGGGTGAAGTCCAGGCCGGGGATGTCCAGGCCGGGGGCGTCCGGCACGCCCAGCAGTCCGCCGAACCAGCGCAGTGCCCCGTACGTGCCGTTGCGCAGCAGTACGACGGTCAGCGGGAGGCGGTGCTGGGCGGCCGTCCACAGGGCGGTGATGCCGTAGTTGGCCGAGCCGTCCCCGACGACGCCGACCACCGGCCGGCCCGGCTGCCCCATGGCTACCCCGACCGCGCCGGGCAGCCCGAACCCGAGTCCGCCTGCCGCCGGGAAGTAGTAGGAGCCGGGCCGGCGCAGGTCCATCTGGCGCCACCAGGAGGCGTTCGTCGACGTCGACTCGACCACGTAGGCGGTGTCCTCGGGCAGTTCGTCGCGCAGCGCGGCGAAGACCTGCTCGGGGTGCAGCCGGGAGCCGTCGCCCGTGGGCGGCTCGGGCGCGGGCCGGAAGGCGCCCGAGGGTGCCTCGCGGCCGTCGAGCAGCTTCAGGAGCAGGCCGATGACCGCTCCGGGGTCGGCGACCAGGGCCTCGCCCATCGGCGCCCGCGCGGCGGCGGAGGCGTCCTCGGTCACCTGGATCAGCCGGGTGCCCTCGGGCAGGTAACGGCCGGGGAGGTGCTCGTGGTAGCGGAACACCGGCGCGCCGAGCACCAGGACCAGGTCGTGGCCCTCGAAGGCCTCGCTGACCGGCGCGATCCCGGCGGGCAGTACCCCGCGGAAGAGGGGGTGCCGGTTGGGGAAGGGCAGCCGGAACTGCGAGGGGGCCGCCCACACCGGGCCGCCCAGGCGCTCGGCCAGCCGGACGGCGTCGTCGAACAGGCCGGCCGAGTCGATGTCCCCGCCCAGCACGAGCGCGGGCCGCCGGGCGGAGGCGACCTGCTCGGCCAGCCGGCGGCCCTGCTCCCCGTCGGGGACGGAGGCGCGGCCGACCCGCCGGTCGAGGACCGCCAGGGCGTTGTCGCCGGCGTCGGCCGCCCAGTCGTCGTAGGGGACGGACAGATACGTCGGGCGCCGCTGGAGCTGCGCCTCGAAGACGGCCTGCGCGAGGGCGCGCGGCACGTCCTGGGCGCACGCCGGCTCGGCCGCCCAGCCGACCAGCGGCCTCATCAGCGCCGGGGCGTCCACGTTGGACAGGTTGGCCTCCGGACCGACGGCGGAGCGCACCTGCTGGCCGGCGACGATCACGAGCGGGGTGCGGGAGGCCACGGCGTTCGTCAGCGCGCCCATCGCGTTCCCGGAGCCGGACGCCGCGTGCAGATTGACCAGGACGGGCCGGCCGGTCGCCTGCGCGTACCCGTCGGCCATGCCGACGACGGCGCCCTCGTGCAGGCCCAGGACGTAGCGGAAGCCGGCGGGGAGTTCGGCGAGGAAGGGCAGCTCGTTGGAGCCGGGGTTGCCGAACACGGTGGTGAGGGCCTGGCGCTCCAGGAACTCGTGGGAGAGGCGGCGTACGGAAGGCACAGACGTTCCTTTCGGAGTGACGCACGCCACGCTAGGGAAGCGCCGACATGAGCACCAATAAATCTTTTACCTTCGCGATATAGAGTGGTTCGATATGAGGACCTTCGACCTCAACCTCGCCCGCGTCTTCGTGCTGCTGTACGAGACCGGCAGCGTCACGGTCACCGCCGACACCCTCCACGTCACACAGCCCACCGTCAGCTACAGCCTGGGCAAGCTGCGCCGGCACTTCGGCGACGAGCTGTTCCGGCGCACCGGACGCGGACTGACGCCGACGGCCGGCGCCCTCCGGCTGTACGAGCCGTTGCAGCGCGCGCTGGCCGACATCGACAGCACGGTCCGCCAGGCCGACGTCTTCGATCCCGAGGTCATGTGCGGGCGGTTCACGCTGGCCCTGTCCGACCTGGGTGAGGTGACCCTGCTGCCGCGTCTGCTGGCCGCGGCCCGTGAACGGGCGCCCGGGGTGTCCTTCACCGTGCGGCCGCTGGACGTCGACGAGGCGGAGCACCAGCTGCGCCGCGGCGACCTCGACGCGTTCGTGGCCACCCCGGTGCTGACCTCCCACCGGACCGTGCGGATCCCGCTCTTCCACGAGCGCTACGTCGGCATGGTCGCCGCCGACCACCCGCGGGTGCGGGGCGAGTCGGTCACCCTGGCCGAGCTCGCGGCCGAATCCCACGCCACCGTCTTCGGCCCCAGCGGGCACGTCGTCCCGCGTGCCGTGCTCGCCGCGCACGGGCTCCTGGACCGGGTGGTGGTGGACGCCACCCGCTTCTCGATGCTGCCCTACCTGCTGGAGCAGACCGACCTGATCGCCATCGTCCCCGAGTACGTCGGCGAGGTCTTCGCCTCCTCCCACCAACTGCGCATGGTCCGGCTCCCGTTCGACACCGAGCCGATCGAGGTGGCGCTGTACGCCCGGCACGAGTCCTCGCGCAGCCCCTCCCAGCGGTGGCTGGTGCAGTTCATGTCCGAGGTCCTGGGGGAGCGGGTGAGCCCGGCCCAGCTGCCCCCGTCCGCCGCCCCGTAGGCCACGCCCGCGCGTCGTGCCCGCGCGCCGTGCCCGCCATCGGCGTGAGGCGCGTAGGCCAACCGGGTGCAATACGCCGGGCGTTACTCCGTCTCGGCGACGGCCGCGGGCCGGTTCGGCGGCGCGAGGCGGAAGGATGGAGCCGGGCCCTGCGGTTCACCGCGTGGACCTTCGCGTACCCATCTCCTGAGAGAAAGCGTGTCACGGGCCGCATGACAGACGTCCAGAACACCACGCGGGAAACCGCCGCTCCCCGTCGTCGACTGCGGCCCGGTGCCGTGGTGGTGAACTGGGTGACGACGACCGATCACAAGACGATCGGTTCGCTGTATCTGATCACCTCCTTCACGTTCTTCCTGATCGGCGGCATCATGGCGCTGCTGATGCGCGCCGAGCTGGCCCGGCCGGGCCTGCAACTGCTCTCGAACGAGCAGTTCAACCAGATGTTCACGATGCACGGCACGGTCATGCTGCTGATGTTCGCGACGCCGCTGTTCGCCGGGTTCACGAACTGGATCATGCCGCTTCAGATCGGCGCCCCGGACGTGGCCTTCCCGCGGCTGAACATGTTCGCCTACTGGCTGTACCTGTTCGGCTCGCTGATCGCGGTGGCCGGCTTCCTCACCCCGCAGGGCGCCGCCGACTTCGGCTGGTTCGCCTACGCCCCGCTGAACGACGTGATCCACACCCCGGGCCTGGGCGCGGACCTGTGGATCCTCGGCCTGGGCATGTCCGGCTTCGGCACCATCCTCGGCTCGGTCAACTTCATCACCACGGTCATCTGCATGCGCGCGCCGGGCATGACGATGTTCCGCATGCCGATCTTCACCTGGAACGTGCTGCTCACCAGCGTCCTGGTGCTGCTGGCCTTCCCGGTCCTGGCGGCCGCGCTGCTCAGCCTGGAGGTGGACCGCAAGTGGGGCGCCCACGTCTTCGAGGCGGCCAACGGCGGTTCGCTGCTGTGGCAGCACCTGTTCTGGTTCTTCGGCCATCCCGAGGTGTACATCATCGCGCTGCCGTTCTTCGGCATCGTCACTGAGATCATCCCGGTCTTCTCCCGCAAGCCGATCTTCGGCTACATGGGCCTGGTCGGCGCGACGATCTCGATCGCGGGTCTGTCCGTGACGGTGTGGGCGCACCACATGTTCGTCACCGGTGGTGTGCTGCTGCCGTTCTTCGCCTTCATGACCTTCCTGATCGCCGTCCCGACCGGTGTGAAGTTCTTCAACTGGGTCGGCACCATGTGGAACGGTGCGCTGTCGTTCGAGACGCCGATGCTGTGGTCGACCGGCTTCCTGGTCACCTTCCTCTTCGGTGGTCTGACCGGTGTCATCCTGGCCTCGCCGCCGCTGGACTTCCACGTCTCGGACTCGTACTTCGTGGTGGCCCACTTCCACTACGTCGTCTTCGGCACCGTGGTGTTCGCGATGTTCGCCGGCTTCCACTTCTGGTGGCCGAAGTGGACCGGCAAGATGCTCGACGAGCGCCTGGGGAAGATGACCTTCTGGACGCTGTTCGTCGGCTTCCACACCACGTTCCTGGTGCAGCACTGGCTGGGCGCGGAGGGCATGCCGCGCCGGTACGCCGACTACCTGGCGACCGACGGCTTCACCACGCTCAACGAGATCTCCAGCATCGGCTCGTTCCTGCTGGGACTGTCGATGCTGCCGTTCTTCTACAACGTCTGGAAGACGGCCAAGTACGGCAAGAAGGTCGAGACCGACGACCCCTGGGGCTACGGCCGCTCCCTGGAGTGGGCGACCTCCTGCCCGCCGCCGCGCCACAACTTCGTCACCCTGCCCGTGATCCGCAGTGAGTCCCCGGCCTTCGACCTGCACCACCCGGAGGTCTCGGTCACGGACAAGCGGGAGAACCTGGGCCTGCCCGGATGACCGACGCGGCGAAACGCCCGGAGGGACCCGCCGGACTGGTCGAGCAGGTCGAAGGCTATCTGCTGTGGCAGGCCCGCGTAGCCGAGGCCGAGCAGCGGGCCCGTGCCTTCACCGAGCCCATGCAGTGGCTGACCACGGCGCAGCGTGAGGAGATCGAGGAGCACTACGTCTCCGACTGCCTGCTGCGGGCCCGGGCGGACCTCCAGCGGGTCGCCGAGCGGTGCCGGGCGCTGCGCGGCGAGTACGAGGAGCGCTACCGCCAGTTGCGGGCGCGGTGCTTCGCGTTCGCCCTCACCGCCCTCGCGGTGCTCGCCGGGGCGGCGGTCCTGGTCCTGGCCTTCGCGCGGCCCTGAGACCCCGGATCCGTCCCGGCCGGCCCGTGCCGGAACGACTCGGGCCGCCCTCCTCGCGGGGGCGGCCCGAACTCCTCGCACCGGCCCACCGGGCCGGCGGTCGTGATCATTGGAGCGTCACTGCGGCGGCTGGTCCTGGCCCGGGTCCGGCCGGCCGAGCTGCTCCTTGAGCTTGTCCTGACCGGTGTCGACCTGGCTCCGGTACTTTCCCTGGGTCCGCTCGTCGGCGTAGTCACCGGCTTTGTCGATGCCCTTGCCGGCCTGCTCCTCGTGACCTTTCAGCAGTCCCTTGAGCTTGTCCAGCATGCTCATCGCATACTCCTTAACACCGTGGTTCCTCCCAGGATGGCCGACGGCGACAGGGACTGCATCCGCAACCGGAACGGCCGGGATCACCTGCGGAAACCTCGGTTCACCGTCAGCGTGCGCACAGGTTCTCGGCCGGTGGCACACCGTCGAGCAGCCGGCGGCCGTCCCGCTCGGTGATGTACCAGGCCGTGCACACGGAGTCGCCCTGCGCGGAGCGCAGCAGCAGGAAGTCGTGGCCGTCACGGTGCTCCACCCGGGCCTGCAACCGGGGGGCTTGCTCTCCCAGCCGGTCCAGGTAGTGCGCGGCGTAGTCGTCGGAGACGGTGTCCTCGTCGAACAAGGTCTGGAAGCCGTCCGCGTCCCGGTCGGCGGCGGCCTTCTGGACCCCGTCGGTCAGCGCGGCCACGCTCGGCGCGCCGGGCGGGGCCTCCGTCGCGATCGAATAGCACACAAAGCCCAGCCAGGTGCCCAGACCGACGATCAGCGCGATCACCGCGAGACGCGACTTGCTCGAACGCTTCGGGCGCCGTTCCGGCACTGCTCTTCCTCCCGACATGCCTTGTGTAGGGGACCACTCTCCCATGGCGGACGACCCCGGTGAGCACGAGGCCCTGGGTCCTGTCGTCACACGGCAGGCGGGAACGTGAGGACAGGGCCAGGGGCGTAATGCCGACCGGCGGGCGCCACGGCGCCAGGTCGGGATGCTCCTTCAGCATGTCGTCGGTCGTCGCATAGAGTGCTGTCGCGAGGGTGTCCACGTCGTTCGTCACAAAACGATCTTGGACAGCCTCGTTCTCGTCTCCGCAGGCACCCCTTGGACCACACCACCAGGAGGAACCAGTGGCATACCCGCAACTGCTCACCCCCGAGGAGAAGCTCGCCGACGCGAAGAAGCTGTTGAGCCTCCCGCGTATCATCGTGATCTGCGGCTCCACTCGCTTCATGACCGAGATGAACGAGGCCGATCTGCGGGAGACCAAAGCCGGAAAGATTGTCGTCAAACCGGGCTGTGACATGAAGTCGCCGCACGAACTTTGGTCCGATCCTGTCGAGGCCGAGGCGCTGAAGGTTCGACTCGACGATCTGCACCGGGCGAAGATCCGGCTCGCTGATGAGGTGCTCGTAGTCGGCGACTACATCGGAGACAGCACCCGAGCCGAAATCGCCTACGCCCGGTCGTTGGGCAAGCCCGTGCGGTTCACGCATCCCGAAGTCGACCCTGACTCCTGACCGCCCGCTGCCACCTCGACCACCAGGGCCGGCAGCCCGCCGCCTGACCGTCTCGTGGTGGCTTCGGCCGCCGCCCACCCCACACCCTCCGCAGGCATTTCGTGGAATTGATCATCTAGGGTCCGGACGTGTTCCGGGCGGCTTGGTACAGGGCCCGCGTGGTGGTGAGCAGTTCGCGCCGCTCCTGCGCGGAGCCCACCATCGGCCGGGAGCCGCTGAGCGGCACCTGGGCGCTCTCCGGCAGGAACCTCACGGTCACCAGGCCGATCACGCCGGCCAGCATGAGGTAGAGGGCGGGCATCATGTCGTTGCCCGTGACGTCGACCAGGGCCGCGGTCACCAACGGAGTGGTGCCGCCGAACGCGGCGACGGCGAAGTTGAAGCCGATGCCCATGGCGGCGTAGCGCACCGCGGTCGGGAAGAGCGCGGGCAGGGTGGCGGCGCTCGGCGCGGCGAAGCAGGCCAGCAGGGTGGACAGGATCAGCACGCCGCAGACCGGCGCCCAGGTCCCCTCCGCCTTGATCAGCAGGAACGAGGGGACCGCGAGGACGATCATCGCGGCGGCCGCGACCCCGTAGACCGGGCGGCGCCCGACGTGGTCGCTGAGCCGGCCGATGAAGGTGATCAGCAGCACGATCCACACCATGCCCAGGAGCACCAGCAGATCGGCGGAGCCGCTGGAGCGGTGCAGGGTCTCGGTCTGGTAGGTGGGCAGGTAGCCGGTGACCATGTAGTTGGTGACGTTGTAGAGCAGCACCAGGCCCATACAGATCAGCAGACCGCCCCAGTGGTCCTTGACGATGGTGCGCAGCTCGCTGCCCGCCGACTTCTGGGCCAGGCTGCGCTCGTGCTCGTCCAACTGCTGCTGG
The DNA here is from genome assembly GCF_053598035.1 of Streptomyces sp. NPDC001204. NCBI lineage: Bacteria > Bacillati > Actinomycetota > Actinomycetes > Kitasatosporales > Streptomycetaceae > Streptomyces > Streptomyces sp. NPDC001204. Next base: position 52,217 of record NZ_JBSFJL010000027.1, read on the forward strand.
AAGGCGGGCGACTCCTCCAGCCGGAGCCGCATGTAGAGGCCGATCACGCCGAGGGGGCCGGCGATCAGGAACGGGACCCGCCAGCCCCAGGAGATCATCTGGGCGTCGGTGAGGAGCAGGTGCAGCGTGGTGACCAGGGCGGAGCCCAGCGCGTAGCCGACGAAGGTGCCGAAGTCGAGCCAGCTGGAGAGGAAGCCGCGGCGGCGGTCGGGGGAGTACTCGGCGACGAAGGTGGTGGCGCCGCCGTACTCGCCTCCGGTGGAGAAGCCCTGGACCATGCGGGCGAGCAGCAGGAGGACCGGGGCGGCGATGCCGATGGTTCCGTAGCCGGGGATCACGCCGATGGCGAACGTGCCCGCCGCCATCATGATCATCGTGGTGGCGAGCACCTTCTGCCGGCCGATCCGGTCCCCGAGCGGACCGAACACCAGGCCGCCCAGCGGCCGTACCACGAACGCCGCGGCGAAGGTCGCGAAGGAGGAGATCACCTGGGCGCCCGGGGAGGCGCCGGGGAAGAAGACCTTCCCGATGGTGGCGGCGAGGTAGCTGTAGACGCCGAAGTCGAACCACTCCATGCAGTTGCCGAGGGCGGAGGCGCCGACCGCGCGCCTGAGCAGCGGAGGCTCGACGATCTGCACGTCATCCTCGCGCAGGGCTCGCTGGTTGCGGCGCAGCCTGCGGGTCAGCTCCTGGCGGACCTGCCGCGGAAGCCGCGCGGCGGCCTCCCGCGGCCCGGGCGGGCCGGAGGAACCGGCCTGCCCGTCGGGTGTCACGTTCACCACCGCGTCACCTTGCCCTTTTGTGCGTATGTGCGAGGTATCGGCATTCTGCGGAGAACCGGCTCCGGGTGCGTGTTGGAGCGGCTGCCCCGAACGGCGTTCTTCACGCTTGCGGCCACCGGCCACCGGCCACCGGGGACCGGCGTGAGCCCGACTCGCGTCCCGCGTACGGGGGAAGATGACATCGCGAGCGGACAGTGGACAGCGGACGCACGACGACGCGGAGGAGCGTGGGTGCCATGCAGCACGAGCGAGCGGGCAAGCCGGCCGGACCCGAGGATCTGATCGACGTCGCCCGGCTGGTGACGGCGTACTACGCGCTGCACCCCGACCCGGCCGAGGTGGGACAGCGCGTGGCGTTCGGAACCTCCGGGCACCGCGGATCGTCACTGGCGACGGCGTTCAACGAGGACCACATCGCCGCGACCAGCCAGGCCATCTGCGAATACCGCGCACGACAGGGCACCGACGGCCCCCTCTTCCTGGGCGCGGACACCCACGCCCTCTCCGAGCCCGCGCGGATCACCGCGCTGGAGGTCTTCGCCGCCAACGACGTCACCGTCCTCATCGACACGGCGGACGGCTACACCCCCACCCCGGCCGTCTCCCACGCGATCCTGACGCACAACCGATCCCGCCCCTCGGGCCCCGCTGACGGTGTCGTCGTGACCCCGTCGCACAACCCGCCCGGCGACGGCGGCTTCAAGTACAACCCGCCCAGCGGCGGCCCGGCGGGCTCGGAGGCGACCTCCTGGATCCAGGACCGGGCCAACGAGATCATCGCGGGCGGCCTCAAGGACGTACGGCGCGTCCCGTACACCCGCGCACTGGCCGCGCCCGGCACCGGCCGTCACGACTTCCTCGGCGCCTACGTCACCGACCTGCCGAGCGTGCTCGACCTCGACGCGGTCCGGGCCGCCGGCGTGCGGATCGGCGCCGACCCGCTGGGCGGAGCCTCCGTCGCCTACTGGGGCCGCATCGCCGAGCAGCACCGTCTCGACCTGACCGTGGTCAATCCGCTCACCGACCCCACCTGGCGCTTCATGACGCTGGACTGGGACGGCAAGATCCGTATGGACTGCTCCTCGCCGTACGCGATGGCCTCGCTCATCGGGCAGCGCGACCGCTTCCGGATCGCCACGGGCAACGACGCCGACGCCGACCGGCACGGCATCGTCACCCCGGACGCCGGGCTGATGAACCCCAACCACTACCTCGCCGTGGCCATCTCCTACCTCTACGCCCACCGCACCCGGTGGCCCGCCGAGGCGGGCGTGGGCAAGACGCTGGTCTCCTCAGGCATGATCGACCGGGTCGCCGCCGACCTCGGCCGCCGGCTGGTCGAAGTGCCCGTGGGCTTCAAGTGGTTCGTGGACGGGCTGATCGACTCCTCGCTCGGCTTCGGCGGCGAGGAGTCCGCCGGGGCGTCGTTCCTGCGCAGGGACGGCTCGGTGTGGACCACCGACAAGGACGGCATCGTCCTGGCCCTGCTCGCCTCCGAGATCACCGCCGTCACCGACCGGACGCCGTCCCAGCACTACGCGGAACTCACCGCCCGCTTCGGCGAACCCGCCTACGCCCGCGTCGACGCGCCGGCCTCCCGCGAGGAGAAGGGACGCCTGGCCAAGCTGTCCCCGGCCCAGGTCACCGCCGACACCCTCGCCGGGGAGCCGGTCACCGCCGTCCTCACCGAAGCGCCCGGCAACGGCGCGCCCATCGGTGGCATCAAGGTGACCACCGAGAACGCCTGGTTCGCGGCCCGCCCCTCGGGCACCGAGGACGTCTACAAGATCTACGCCGAGTCGTTCCGGGGCCCCGACCACCTCTCCCAGGTCCAGGAGGAGGCCGAACGCGTCGTCCACGCGGCACTCGGCGGTTGACGACGGCGCCACGACAGCGGCGGGAGCACGGGAGACAATCGGGATGAGTGGCCCGGCTCACATGGCATGACGAGGGCATGCCCGACACCATGGTCCTTTCACCGGCAGGCCGAAGGGATAGAGCATGTTCCGCAAGGTGCTGGTCGCCAACCGCGGCGAGATCGCGATCCGCGCGTTCCGCGCCGGCTACGAACTGGGCGCGCGAACCGTGGCCGTCTTCCCGTACGAGGACCGCAATTCGCTGCACCGGTTGAAAGCCGATGAGGCCTACCAGATCGGCCAGCCGGGACACCCGGTCCGCGCCTACCTCTCCGTCGAGGAGATCGTCCGCGCGGCACGCCGGGCGGGCGCGGACGCCGTCTACCCCGGCTACGGTTTCCTCTCCGAGAATCCCGAACTCGCCCGCGCCTGCCATGAGTCGGGCATCACCTTCGTCGGACCGGACGCCGGCACGCTGGAACTGACGGGGAACAAGGCCCGCGCGGTGGCGGCCGCCCGCGCCGCCGGCGTGCCGGTGCTCGGCTCCTCCGCGCCCTCCACCGACGTCGGCGAACTGGTGTGCGCCGCCGGGGACATCGGCTTCCCCCTCTTCGTCAAGGCGGTCGCGGGCGGGGGAGGGCGCGGCATGCGCCGGGTGGAGGACCCCGCCGCGCTGCGCGAGTCCATCGAGGCGGCGTCCCGGGAGGCGGCGTCCGCGTTCGGCGACCCGACCGTCTTCCTGGAGAAGGCCGTCGTCGACCCCCGCCACATCGAGGTGCAGATCCTCGCCGACGGCCAGGGCGACGTCATCCACCTGTTCGAGCGCGACTGCTCGCTCCAGCGCCGCCACCAGAAGGTCATCGAACTCGCCCCCGCGCCGAACCTCGACCCCGCGCTGCGCGAGCGCATCTGCGCCGACGCGGTGCGCTTCGCCCGGGAGATCGGCTACCGCAACGCGGGCACCGTGGAGTTCCTGCTCGACCGCGACGGCAACCACGTCTTCATCGAGATGAACCCGCGCATCCAGGTCGAGCACACGGTGACCGAGGAGGTCACCGACGTCGACCTGGTCCAGGCCCAGCTCCGCATCGCCGCCGGCGAGACCCTGGCCGACCTCGGGCTCTCCCAGGACACCGTCACCCTGCGCGGCGCCGCTCTCCAGTGCCGGATCACCACCGAGGACCCGGCCAACGGCTTCCGCCCGGACACCGGCCGCATCAGCGCCTACCGCTCCCCGGGCGGCTCCGGCATCCGCCTCGACGGCGGAACCACCCACGCGGGTACCGAGATCAGCGCGCACTTCGACTCCATGCTCGTCAAACTCACCTGCCGCGGAAGGGACTTCAAGGCCGCGATCGGCCGGGCCCGGCGCGCCGTGGCCGAGTTCCGCATCCGCGGGGTCGCCACGAACATCCCGTTCCTCCAAGCCGTACTGGACGACCCCGACTTCCAGGCCGGGCGGATCACGACGTCGTTCATCGAACAGCGCCCGCACCTGCTCACCTCACGCTCCTCCGCCGACCGCGGAACCAAGCTGCTCACCTACCTCGCCGACGTCACCGTGAACAAGCCCCACGGCGAACGGCCCGAGGTGATCGACCCCGTCACCAAGCTGCCGCCGCTGCCCTCGGGCGAGCCGCCCGCCGGCTCCCGGCAGAAGCTCGTCGAACTCGGCCCGGACGGCTTCGCCCGCCTCCTGCGCGAGTCGCCGACCATCGGCGTCACCGACACCACCTTCCGCGACGCGCACCAGTCGCTGCTCGCCACCCGGGTGCGCACCAAGGACCTCCTCGCCGCCGCCCCGGTCGTGGCGCGGACCCTGCCCCAGCTGCTGTCCCTGGAGTGCTGGGGCGGCGCCACCTACGACGTCGCGCTGCGCTTCCTCGCCGAGGACCCCTGGGAACGCCTGGCCGCCCTGCGCGAGGCGGTGCCCAACATCTGCCTCCAGATGCTGCTGCGGGGCCGCAACACCGTGGGCTACACCCCGTACCCGACCGAGGTGACCGACGCCTTCGTCCAGGAGGCCGCCGCCACCGGCATCGACATCTTCCGCGTCTTCGACGCCCTGAACGACGTCGGTCAGATGCGGCCGGCCATCGACGCCGTACGCGAGACCGGGACGGCGATCGCCGAGGTGGCCCTGTGCTACACGGGGGACCTGTCCGACCCCGCCGAGCGCCTGTACACCCTGGACTACTACCTGCGCCTGGCCGAGCAGATCGTGGCCGCCGGAGCACACGTCCTGGCCGTGAAGGACATGGCCGGGCTGCTGCGGGCGCCCGCCGCGGCCCGGCTCGTCTCGGCGCTGCGCCGCGAGTTCGACCTGCCGGTCCACCTGCACACCCACGACACCGCCGGCGGCCAGCTCGCCACCTACCTCGCCGCCGTCCAGGCCGGCGCCGACGCCGTGGACGGCGCGGTCGCCTCCATGGCCGGCACCACCTCCCAGCCGTCGCTGTCGGCGATCGTCGCCGCCACCGACCACTCCGACCGGCCCACCGGCCTGGACCTGAAGGCGGTCGGCGACCTGGAGCCGTACTGGGAGAGCGTCCGCAAGATCTACGCCCCGTTCGAGGCGGGACTGGCCTCGCCGACCGGACGCGTCTACCACCACGAGATCCCCGGCGGTCAGCTGTCCAACCTGCGCACCCAGGCGGTCGCGCTCGGCCTCGGCGACCGCTTCGAGGACATCGAGGCGATGTACGCCGCCGCCGATCGCATCCTGGGCCGCCTGGTCAAGGTCACCCCCTCGTCCAAGGTGGTCGGTGACCTCGCCCTGCACCTGGTCGGCGCCGGTGTGGCGCCGGAAAACTTCGAGGCGGCGCCGGACCGGTTCGACATCCCCGACTCCGTGATCGGCTTCCTGCGCGGTGACCTGGGCACGCCCCCCGGCGGCTGGCCGGAGCCGTTCCGCACCAAGGCGCTCAACGGCCGCGCGGACGCCAGGCCCGTCACCGAACTCACCGCCGAGGACCACGCCGGCCTGGAGAAGTCCCGTCGCGCCACGCTCAACCGGCTGCTCTTCCCCGGTCCGACACGGGACTTCGAGGCCCACCGCCAGGCCTACGGCGACACCAGCGTGCTGGACAGCAAGGACTTCTTCTACGGGCTGCGCCCCGCCGACGAGTACGCCGTCGACCTGGAGCCCGGCGTACGGCTCCTCATCGAGCTCCAGGCCATCGGCGAGGCGGACGAACGCGGTATGCGCACCGTGATGTCCACGCTGAACGGCCAGTTGCGCCCGATCCAGGTGCGCGACGCCGCGGCGGCCTCCGACGTTCCCGTGACCGAGAAGGCCGACCGGGCCAACCCCGGCCATGTGGCGGCGCCGTTCGCGGGTGTGGTGACCCTCGCGGTCGCCGAGGGCGACGAGGTGGCGGCCGGTGCGACCGTGGCCACCATCGAGGCGATGAAGATGGAGGCCGCCATCACGGCCCCCAGGGCGGGCCGGGTGACCAGGCTGGCCATCAACCGCATCCAGCAGGTGGAGGGCGGCGACCTGCTTGTCGAGGTGGGCTGAGCCGACCCGCCGCGTCGCCCCCGCACCGCCGGCCCCAAGCCGCCGGCGGCGCGGGGCCGGCGCGCCAAGTACGGCGCGCCAAGTACGGCGCGCCAAGTACGGCGCGCCAAGTACGGCGCGCCAAGTACGGCGCGCCAAGTACGGCGCGCCAAGTACGGCGGGTCAGGCACGGCGGGTCAGGCACGGCGGGTCAGGCACGGCGGGTCAGGCACGGCGGGTCAGGCACGGCGGGTCAGGCACGGCGGGTCAGGCACGGCGCGCCAAGCACGGCGGGTCAGGCACGGCGCGCCAAGCACGGCGGGTCAGGCACGGCGCGCCACCGGCCCGGCCGGTTCCGGCGCCAGGCGCCCGGGCGGGAGGCCGCCGCCCGCGCCGGGTGGCGTCCGGTACGCGCGGCTGAGTACCGGGCGTCGGGACCGGCATCTTGTTGACGTCGGGCGTGGGTGGTTGTGCATCGGGCGTCGGGACCGGCGCTGGGGGCGTCGGGCGTGGGTGGCTGAGCCATGTGCGTTTGGACCGGCGCTGGGTGGCGGGCGGCATGGGTGGTTGTGTACAGGGCGTCGGGACCCGCACCGGGCGGTGAGGGCGCGGTTGGCTGAGCACCACGTGCCTGGACCCGCACCGGGTGGCTGAGTACCGGGCGTCGGGACCGGCACCTTGTCGACGTCGCGCGGGTGGCTGAGTACTGGGCGTCGGGACGGGTGCCTTGTCGGCGTCGCGCAGGCGGCAGGGCACCGCGTGCGAGGACCTCGGCGGAGCACCGCGTGCGCGAACCGCGTGCTGGGACCATGCGCGCGTCCCCGCCGTGTGCCCGGACCGTGTGCCCGGACCACGTGCTCGGACCGGGCGTCCCGGCCGTGCGTCCGGGGCGGTTGGGCCGTTCGTCGTGCCGGGATCGACTACGGGCCGACCGTCACCGGTCGTCTGCGGCGGAGGGCGTCCGCGTGCGTGTCCGCGCGGGACGGCTGTGCGACGCGGGCGGACTGAGGTCGAGGCGTGCCGCGCGGGTGAGCGGTCGCGCCGGAACGGGCCAGCCACTCCTGGTAGGCCGGCGCCTGATGGGCCGCCTCCCAGTAGGCCTCCTCCAACTCCTCGTAGGCGTGGTCGAGTTCGTCCTCGGTGCGGGCCGCGAGCAGCAGCCGTACCCCTATCGGATCACCCTCCAACGGGCGGATGGCGAGTTCGGCGCGTGGGCGCGCCGTGGGCTGACTGACCGTCACCACCTCGCCGGTGGCGGCCAGTGAGTACGCGGTGAGGTAGTCGCCGTGCAGCATGTCGGCCTCGATCCCCGCCTCGCGCAGCACGCGGCACAGGGCGTCCCATTCCCCGTCGACCGTGGAATCCACCATCCATCGGTCGCCCGCGAGGTCGGCGAGCCGCACCTCGGGCAGCGCGGCGGCCGGATGGTCGGCGGCGAGGGAGACGAACTGCGGTTCGCGCTCGACCAGTACGCGCAGACAGAGCCCGGGCGGGATGCGCAGCGGGCTGCCCTCGACCTCGTGCACGAAGGCCATGTCCAGCCGCCCCGCGGCGACCAGGCGCAGCAGGAAGTTCGCGGACGCGTCCATCTGGAGGGTGGGTTCGGTCCGCGGCACGCGGGTGCGCAGCAGGCGTAGCCAGCCCGGCAGGGCCCGGCTCGCGGTGGCGCCGATGCGCAGCCGTGTGCCGCCGGCGGCCCGGGCCGCGGCCGCCCGCGCCTCGGTGACGAGGGCGGCCAGTTCGGCTACGAGGGGTCTGGCCCGGCCCAGTACCGCGTGTCCCAGCGGCGTGGGGCGGCAGCCCGCACGGGTGCGCAGGAAGAGCTGCCCGCCGAGCGCGCGCTCGATGCGGCGCAGCTGGGTGCTCAACGAAGGCTGCGCCATGCCGAGTTGCCGAGCCGCCTGGTGCAGACTGCCGTGGTCGGCGATGGCGCACAGCACACGAAGGTGCCTCACCTCGAGCTCCATGGGAGGGAGCGTAGGGGGGCCCGTGACGCCGCACCAGACGTTCAAATCCCAACGGAACCAGCGGAATCGTACGAGTCGGCCCCGATAGCTCGGCGCTATCCCCGGTTGCCATCATCCGCAGGCCCGTTGGTGTGCCCGAAACTCCTGCGTGACCGATCGTTCACCACCCCACACGAACGAGTAGGAGCCCCCCACATGAAGGCGTCCCGCATGGCCTCCACGTCCACGAAGACCTCCAGGAGGCTGCTGGCCCTCGCGCTCGGCCTGGGTCTGGCCTCCGCCGCCCTGGGCACCGCGAGCCCGGCGAGCGCCAGGACCGACGACTCCGCGCCGTCCGCCTCCGCAGCCGCGTACGCGCGGTACGCCGGTTCCGCGGAGAGCGCCGCCAACAACAAGGCGTTCTTCGACGCCGTGCTGAAGTCGGTCGCCGAGAAGCAGGCCGCCCATCCGAGCCTCCAGGCGGTGACCGTCTCCTACAACGCGTCCCAGGCGCCGAGTTTCGCCTCGCAGATATCGAACGCGGCCTCCATATGGAACAGTTCCGTGTCCAACGTCAAGCTCCAGGCGACCTCGGGCAGCGCCGACTTCGCGTACTACGAGGGCAACGACTCGCGGGGCTCCTACGCCTCCACGAACGGCCACGGCAAGGGCTACATCTTCCTCGACTACGCGCAGAACCGGCAGTACGACTCGATCCGCGTCACCGCCCACGAGACCGGCCACGTGCTGGGCCTGCCGGACCACTACAGCGGCCCGTGCAGCGAGCTGATGTCGGGCGGCGGTCCCGGCACGTCCTGCACCAACCGCTACCCGGACGCCAACGAGCGCGCCCGCGTCAACCAGCTGTGGGCCAACGGCCTCGCGAAGGCCCTGAAGGAGCTGGCCAAGACGAACTGACGTCCCGCCCCCCACTGATGCGGGCCGCCCACCCCACAGGGCGGCCCGCATCGCGGGATCAGGCCGCCGCCCTGCTCCGGCGGGCGGCCATCACCGCGTAGACGAGGACGCCCGCGAAGAGGAACAGGACGCCCTGGTAGACCGCCGCGTACCCGGCGCCCGCGACGAGCCACAGCGAGAAGGCGGCCGCGCCGCCCGCCACCACGGCGTCGCGCACCAGCCGTGCCCGGTCGACCCGTTCGCGCCGCCCCGAGACGAGGTGGAAGATCTGCGCGGCGGTGGCCAGCAGGTACGGCACGGTCGCGGTGAACGTGGTGACGAGGACCAGGACCTCGAAGACCTTGGCCGAACCCGAGGTGTAGTTGTAGACGGTGAGCAGCGAGGCGAGGACGACGGTGACGGCGACGCCGAAGGTAGGGACGCCGCGCCGCCGGCGCGCGAACGCGGCGGGGAACAGTCCGTCCCGGGCGGCGGCGTACGGGGTCTGCGCGCTCAGCAGGGTCCAGCCGTTGAGGCAGCCGGTCATCGACACCAGCGCGGCGAGCGCGACGGCCCATCCGCCCCAGGAACCGCCGAACATGGCGTTCACGGCGTCCGAGAAGGGCGCGGTGGACTTCACCAGGCGATCGTGCGCCACCGTGCCGAACACCGAGAGCGTGCCCAGCAGATAGACGAGCGCCGCGCCCGTGGTCCCGATGACGGTGGCCCGTCCCACGTTGCGCCGGGCGTCCTCGACCTCGCCCGCGCTGACGGCCGCGGACTCCACGCCGAGATAGGAGAAGAGCAGGATCGCGGCGGCGGCGGACACCGCGCCGATCGTGCTGCCGCCGCCCTCGTGGAACGGTCCGAGGTTCTTCGGGTCGAAGAAGAACAGCCCGCCGACGGCGACGAGCAGCAGCGGCACGAACTTCAGCACGGTGGCGACGATCTGTACGGCGCCCACGTACCGGGTGCCCGCGAAGTTGGCGAGCGCGGGCAGCCATTGGAGGGTGAGCGCGGCCAGACACGCCGTCCAGCGGTGGCCGTTGACCGGGATCAGTACGTCGAGGTAGCCGACGGCGGCCACGGCGAGCGCCGCGTTCGACACCCAGGTGGTGATCCAGTACGCCCACGCGGCGAGGAAGCCGGCGAAGTCGCCGAAGGCCTCGCGGGCGTAGACGTAGGGTCCGCCGGTGCTCGGGTTGCGCTCGGCGAGGCGGCCGAAGACCAGCGCCAGGGCGATGGCGCCGAGGGTCAGGACACCGAAGGCGACCAGGCTGACCGTGCCGTACGGGGCGACGGAGGCCGGGAGCAGGAAGATCCCGCCGCCGATGATGTTGCCCATGACCAGGGCGGTGGCGACGGGCAGCCCGAAGCGCCGGGCGTGCCGGCCGGAGTTCCCGGTGGGGTCCTCGGCGGGGGTGTGGGCCGCGGGGGTCTCCCGCGGTGCCGGAGCCGACGGGGGGACGGTTCCGGTGACGTGCATGGGGTGGTGCGCCTCTCTTCGAACTGGTGCCCGGGATGGCCGGGGCGGACCCCATGGTCGGCCATGGTCCGACACGGCTCCAAATCGCACACTTTTGTCCTGTATCGACTGGTGCGGCACCGCAAAAGATGAGCCACCGTGGGCCCCTGGCCGCCAATTGTTTCGCGTCGTCCCCGCCCTCCGGCGGAACCGCCGCCCCCTGTCCGGCCGGACCGCGGACCCCCTGCCCATGGCCGCCGCTTCAACCGACCGTCACGATCCCATCACAGAGCCGACATCACATCCGCCATTGTTGTTAACCGGCCAGATGATGTTGTTTCCAGCCCCACGACATGTCCAAGGGGGATCATGCGCATCCGTGTCACCGCCGTTGCGGCCGCAGTCTTCGGTTGTCTCGCCCTGACCGGCTGCACCGACGGCACCGGCACCGCCGACCGCAAAACCACCGACAACGCCGAGTCCGCCACCACCCAGGGCGACGACGACTCGACGGGCTACATCACCGAACGGACCATCACCCCTTGGCCGTTCACCGTCGCCTCCGGCAACCTCGCCTGCGCCGGCGAGGCCGTCACCTTCATCACCGCCGAAGGTACCTACGGTCTCAACAGCCGTGCCCGGCAGAAGCACCCCGGCCCCGACCCCATCTGGGCCGGCGACCCCAACAACCCCGGCAAGAACATCTCCCTGGACGCGGTCATCAACCGCGGCCTGGAGCTCTGCAAGTAGTCCGGCCCCGCCTTCCGCTCCGGGCGCCCCACCCCTGGCGCCCGTGGCGGCGGCCCGGGCTCGCCGGCCCCTGCCGTGCGGGCCGGCCGGAGTCCGGGCGGATCAGCCCACGACGACCGTCGCCCCGGCCCGGGTGAGGGCGGTGCGCAGATCGGCCGGGCAGGGCTGGTCGGTGATGAGGGTGTCGAAGCCGTCCAGCTCGCACACGCGATGGGCGGCCGTGCGGCCAAACTTGCTCGAGTCGGCCAGCACATAGCGGTGGGAGGCGTTGGCGAGCATGGTCCGCTTGGTGGCGACCTCGTCGAGGTGGAAGTCGGTGAGGCCGTAGGGGGCTATCCCGCCGGACCCGAGGAAGACGGCGTCCGCGCGCAGGTTGCCGAAGAACTCCACCGCCTGGGCGTTCGAGCAGGCGAGGTCGCCCGCCCTGAGTCGACCGCCGCTGACCAGGACCTCCACCCGGGGGCGTGTGCTGACCTCCGCGGCCACGAGCAGGGACGGGGTCGCGATGACCCCGGCGTGGTCGGCGGGCAGTGCGCGGGCCACCTCCAGGGCCGTGGTGCCGACGTCGATGACGACGGTCTGGTTCGGCTCGATGAGCGCCGCCGCCGCCCGGCCGATGTTCTCCTTCTCCAGGGCGAGGCTGCCGCTGCGTTCACTGAAGGGCGCCTCCTCCCCGACCGGTGCCTGGGTGCTGGTGGCGCCGCCGTGAACCCGGGAGAGCTCACCGCGCCGCTCGAGCAGGGCGAGGTCCCTGCGGACCGTTTCGTGGGAGACGCCGAGCAGCGTGGTCAGGTCGTCGGTGGTGACGAACTTCAGCCGGGCGATCTCGGCGACGATTCTGCGGTGGCGCTCGGCGGCGAGCACGTCCCACCTCCTTGGGCGAGTGACCGTTTCTGTGGATCTGTGACTGCATTCTACGGGCGGCAGGCGCCGGGTCGAGCCGAGCTCCCCCCGCCTTCGTGCATGCCTGCATGCCTCCGCCGTCGCTGTGCACGGTGAACAACCCTTGACGAGAGACGGGCAAGGGTCCACACTTCCGGTAACGCGCGGTCAAGGATCCACAAAACCGGTCACGTGGTGGGTTGCCGAGACCGCTTCGGCCGCGGCCCTGTGCACCATCGCGGGCCCCGCCGCCGCACAGCGGACAGGCCCCGGCAGACCCCGCGCGGGGCGTGTCCGCACAGCCGACCGAGTTCGGTTGCTCACGTTCACTGGCTCTCGCACTCCACGGCGGGGCACTCTGAAGCAGGGAAAAGAGTCATGGCACACGCAGAATCAGGTCCCCACAGATCAGGAACGGGCGCCCCGGTCGAGGGCGAGCCCAAGCCGCGGATGGCGCGGGAGCTCGGCTGGTACGCCTCGTTCTCCGTGGCCTTCGGGTTCGTCTCCATCGCCACCGGCATCTTCACCACCTACGGCTCGGTGCTCGCGACCTCCGGCCCGCGGGGCATCTGGGCATGGCCGATCTCCGTGGTCGGCCAGCTCTCCATCGCCCTGGTCTTCGGCGCCCTCGCCGCACGCATCCCGATCAGCGGCTACTCGTACCAGTGGGTGTCACGGATCGTGGGCCCGGTATGGGGCTGGATCATGGGATGGATCTCGTTCGCCTTCCTGGGCGTGGTCCTGGTCGCCGTCGACTACACGATCGCCTCCACCATCCTTCCGGAGCTGTTCCGCTACGTCGGCACCACACAGAACGCCTGGGTGATCACCGCCGGCGTCGTACTGCTCCAGGCCCTCCTCGTCGCCGCCTCCACCCGCACCACCCACCGGGTCAACAGCGTGGCCGTGACGGTGCAGCTCGTCGGCATGATCGCCCTGACCGTGCTGCTGTTCGTGGTGGGCGCCTTCACCGGCAAGCTCGACCTCGGGCACCTCTTCGACACCGGGACCGTCCCCGAGAGCGGCTACTACGCCCTGGGCGGCGGCACCACGGCCGGACCGTTCGCCCTGGCGTTCCTGCTCGGCGCGTTCACCATCGTCGGCTTCGAGTCGGCGGCCAACCTCGCCGAGGAGACCAAGAACCCGGCCCGGGTCATCCCCAAGGCCATGGTCCAGGCCGTGCTCTCGCTGGGCGTGCTCGGCTTCCTGTTCCTGGTCGCGGTCACCGCGGCGGCCGGCCGGGTCGACGGTGTCGGCGCGTCGGCCACTCCCGTGGCCACCGTCATCACCGCCGTGCTCGGCTCGGTCGTCGGCAAGATCCTGCTGGTCCTGGTCGTCGTGTCGATCTTCTCCTGCGGACTGGTGATCACCCTCAGCGGCACCCGGCTGGTCTACGCGATGTCCCGCGACGAGCGCTTCCCCGGCTGGCGGCTGCTGCGGCGCCTCGACCGGCGTACCGCCACGCCCCTGAACGCCTCACTGTTCATGATGCTCATCGCGCAGATCATCCTCGCGGTCTTCTCCCGCTCCACCGACGCGCTGTTCCAGTTGTTCTCCGCCGGCACCCTGCTGCCCGCCCTCATCTACGCCGGAACCGTCGCGATGTACGCCGTCAAGCGCCGTTCCCTGCCCGCGTCCCAGGGCTTCTCGCTGGGCCGCTGGGAAGTGCCGGTGCTGGTCGTCGCGGGCATCTGGCTGGTGTACGAGCTGCTGATCTTCCGGGATGCTTCCTTCCGTGCCCCATGGACCTACGTTCTCGTGCTGTTCGCGATCGGTGCCGTCTACTTCACGGGTCTGCTGATGCGGCGCGGGCGGGACGGGCTGACCATGCCGGACATGGCCGACGTCGACCGCGCCCTGGACGCCGTCGACGGCACGTCCGCGGACGCCGCCGCGGAAGGGAGCGCACGATGACCGCGATCCTCGCCATCGACCAGGGCACCTCGGGCACGAAGGCCATCGTGGTCGACCCCGAGGAGGGCACCGTCGCCATCGCCGAGGAGACCGTCCGCCCCACCTATCTGAACGGCGGCGGGGTCGAGCAGAACCCGCACGAGCTGCTCGACTCCGTCCTCAACGCCGGCCGCCGCGCCGTGAGCGCGGCCGGCCGTCCGATCGCCTGCGTGGCCCTCGCCAACCAGGGCGAGACGGTCCTGGCCTGGGACCCGGCCACCGGAACACCCCTGACCCAGGCGCTCGTGTGGCAGGACCGGCGCGCGCAGACCGTCTGCGACGAACTGGCCGAGCACGCCGAGAGCGTCGCCCGGCGCACCGGCCTCGTCCTCGACCCGTACTTCTCCGCGCCCAAGATGGCCTGGCTGCGGCGCAACCTCACCCGCGACGGGGTGGTGACGACCACCGACACCTGGCTGGTGCACCACCTCACGGGGGAGTTCGTCACCGACGCCTCCACCGCCAGCCGCTCACTCGTCCTCGACCTGGACACCGCCGCCTGGGACGAGGGACTCCTGGACCTGTTCGGCCTCGGCGGCGAACGGCTGCCCCGCATCGCCGCCTGCGACGAGGTCGTCGGCACCACCCGGGCCTTCGGCCAGGAGGTGCCGGTGGCCGGGCTGATCGTCGACCAGCAGGCGGCCCTGGTCGCGGAGCGCTGCCTGGAGCCGGGCACCGCGAAATGCACGTACGGCACCGGCGCGTTCCTGCTGGCGAACACCGGCCTGAACCCGGTGCGCTCCAGCGCCGGACTGACCACCTCGGTGGCCTGGCGGGCGGCCGGACGGACGCCGTACTGCGTGGACGGCCAGGTCTACACCGTCGCCTCGGCGGTGCGCTGGCTCCAGGACCTCGGCCTCATCCAGTCCGCGACCGACCTGGACACGCTGGCGGCGGCCGACGCCGAAGGGGTGCTGTGCGTGCCCGCGTTCGCCGGCCTCGCCGCCCCCTGGTGGGCACCGGAGGCCACCGCCTCCTTCACCGGCATGACCCTGGCCAGCCGACGCGAACACCTCGTCCTCGCCGTGCTCCAGGGAATCGCCGCGCAGGTCGCCGAGCTGGGCAGCCTGGTCGCCAAGGACCTCGGCCGGCCCCTGACCCGGCTGCGCGCGGACGGCGGACTGACCAACTCCGCCGTGCTCATGCAGGCCCAGGCCGACATCGCGCAGATGCCGGTCGACATCTACCCCCACGCCCACGCCACCCCCCTGGGGGCGGCCGCACTGGCCCGCTGCGCCCTCGATCCGGCGCTCGGGCTCGAAGAAGCCGTCGGCGACTGGCAGCCGACCACCGTTTACGAACCCCGCTGGTCCGCCGACCGGGCCGAGGAGTTCCGCACCGCATGGGCGCAGGCCGCGACGGCCCGCGCCACCGAGGGAGACCATTCATGACCGCCACCCCGCACCGCCCCCACGACGACGTCTTCGACGTCGCGGTGATCGGCGGAGGCATCGTCGGCGCGGCGATCGCACGCGAACTGTCCGGCTACGACGTCCGCGTCGCGCTGCTCGACGCCCGCGACGACGTCGGCGACGCCACCAGCAAGGCGAACACCGCGATCCTGCACACCGGCTTCGACGCCAAACCCGGCACACTCGAATCCCGCCTGGTCGCCCGCGGCTACCACCTGCTGAGCGCCTACGCCGAAGCCACCGGCATCCCCGTCGAACACACCGGTGCCGTCCTGGTGGCCTGGACCGACGAAGAACTCGGCGCGCTGCCCGGACTGAAGGAGAAGGCCGAGGCCAACGGCTACACACACTGCCGGATCATCGACGCCGACGACGTCTACCGGCTGATCCCCGACCTCGGCGAGGGAGTCCTGGGCGGGCTGACCGTGCCGGACGAGTCCATCATCTGCACCTGGACCACGAACCTCGCCCTGGCCACCGACGCCCGGCAGCGCGGCACCGCGATCCTGCTCGAACACGCGGTGACAGGCGTCGACGAAGGGGACGAGACGACCACCCTGCACACCTCGGCCGGTGACGTACGGACCCGCTGGGTGGTGAACGCCGCCGGTCTCGGCGCCGACCACGTCGACCGGCTCTTCGGCCACGACCGCTTCACCGTCACTCCCCGCCGCGGTGAACTCTTCGTCTTCGACAAGCTCACCCGCCCCATGGTGAACAAGATCGTGCTCCCGGTGCCCACCTCCCGGGGCAAGGGCGTACTGATCTCCCCGACCATCTACGGCAACGTCATGCTCGGCCCCACCGCCGAGGACCTCACCGACCGCACCGACACCGCCACCTCCGAGGACGGTTTCGACTTCCTGCTCACCAAGGGCGAACGCCTCATGCCGCGCCTGCTGGCCGAAGAGGTCACCGCCAGCTACGCCGGGCTGCGCGCCGCGATCGACCACCCCGACTACCTCATCGAGGCCACCCCCCGGCAGCGCTACCTCCTCATCGGCGGGATCCGCTCCACCGGCCTGACCGCCGGCATCGCCATCGCCGAACACGCCCGCACCCTGCTGGAGGAGGCCGGCCTGGCCCTGCGCCCGCGCGCAGACCTGCCCGAGCCGCCGCGGATGCCCAACATCGGCGAAGCCACCCAGCGCCCCTACCAGGACGCCGGCCTCATCGCCCGCGACCCCGCCTACGGCACCATCGTCTGCTTCTGCGAGCGGGTCACCGAGGGCGAGATCCGCGACGCCTGCCACGCCCCGGTACCCGCCCGCAGCCTGGAGGGACTGCGCCGCCGCACCCGCGCGATGAACGGCCGCTGCCAGGGCTTCTTCTGCGGCGCGGCCGTCGCAGCCCTGCGCGAGAAGCACCACACCCACGACGGCTGCCGCAGCCAGCACAAGGACAACCGATGACCCACCAGCCGCCCCTGACCACGCCCGACGTCCTCATCATCGGCGGCGGGCCCGCGGGCCTGACCGCCGCGGCCGAACTGGCCGGACGCCGGGCCGGCCGTGTCCTCGTCGTCGACCGGGAGCAGGACGCCGGCGGCATCCCCCGGCACAGCGACCACACCGGCTACGGCGTGCGCGACCTGCGCCGCGTGATGACCGGACCCGCCTACGCCCGCCACCTCGTGCGGCAGGCCACCCTGGCCGGAGCGGAGATCCGCACCCGCACCATGGTCACCGGCTGGGCCGACGAGGACACCGTCGACGTCACCAGCCCCGACGGCCGCTACCGCATCCGGCCGCGGGCCATCGTGCTGGCCACCGGCGCCCGCGAACGGCCCCGCACAGCACGCCGCATCCCCGGCGATCGCCCCCACGGCGTCTACACCACCGGCCAGTTGCAGAACCTCGTCCACCTGCACCACCAGCCCGTCGGCGAGCGGGCCGTCATCGTCGGCGGCGAACTCGTCAGCTGGTCCGCGGCCGTCACCCTGCGCGAGGCCGGCTGCACCCCCGCCCTCATGGTCAGCCAGTACCCGAAGGCGGAGTCCTACGCCGCCTTCAACGCGGCCGGACGCACCGTGCTGCGCGTCCCCGTCGCCACCCGCGCCCGTGTCACCCGCGTCATCGGCAAGGGCCGTTGCCAGGCCGTGGAGATCGAGCACCTCGACACCGGGCGGCGCCGCACGGTCGCCTGCGACACCGTCGTCTTCACCGGCGACTGGATCCCCGACCACGAACTCGCCCGCTCCGCCGGCATCACCCTCGACGAAGGCACCCTCGGCCCGCTCACCGACACGGCGCTGCGCACCAGCCGCCCCGGCGTCTTCGCCGCCGGCAATCTGCTGCACCCAGTCGACACCGCCGACGTCGCCGCCCTCGACGGCAGGCACGTCGCCCAGCAGGTCGTCCACCACCTGAACGGCGAGGACCGGCCGGCCGAGGGCGTCCGGCTGACCGCCGACGCCCCCTTCCGCTGGGTCGCCCCGCAGATCCTGCGGCCGAACGACCCCGCGCCCGCCAGGGGGCGCCTGCTGCTGTGGACCGACGAGTTCGTCCGCTTCCCCAAGGTGACCGTCCGTCAGGACCGACGAACCCTCGCCCGCCGAACCCTCGCCTGGCCGGCCGCGCCCGGCCGCGTCTTCCGCGTCCCCGCCGGCCTGCTCGACGGCGTCTCGCCCACCGGAGGCCCGGTCCACATCGGTCTGCACTGATCCCGGGACCGTCGCTCGCGGGCACACCCGGTGCCCGTGTGGGGAAAGTCGCTCTCTCCCGGGTGAACCGTTTGCTGCCGGCATGAGTGAGCAAGCGGACCCATGGACGTCTGCTCGCCCAGGAGACGCCCGGGAGAGAGGAGAAGACCCCAGATGGTGGACAAGGAAGCCGGGGCCGCCGCGGCGGATGCCGATCCCGAGGCCCTCAAACGCCACCGCACGCTGTTCAGGGCCGTCAGACGGCGCCGGAACCCTCCACTGCGGCGCACCGACATCACCGTCACCGACGAGGCCGCCGTCCAGCGGGCCGTGAAGGCCGCCTCGCTCGGCAACGCCATGGAGTGGTTCGACTTCGGCATCTACAGCTACCTGGCGGTCACCATCGGGCACGTGTTCTTCCCGTCCGGGAACGGCACCGTCCAGCTGCTGTCGTCGTTCGCGACCTTCGCGGTGTCCTTCCTGGTGCGTCCCCTGGGCGGCATGGTCTTCGGCCCGATGGGCGACAGGATCGGCCGCAAGAAGGTCCTCGCCCTGACCATGATCATGATGGCCGTCGGCACGTTCGCCATCGGCCTGATCCCGTCCTACGCCACCATCGGCTTCTGGGCCCCGGTCCTGCTGATCCTCTTCCGGCTGGTGCAGGGCTTCTCCACGGGCGGTGAGTACGGAGGCGCGTCCACGTTCATCGCCGAGTACGCGCCGGACCGGCGGCGAGGCTTCTTCGGGAGCTTCCTCGAACTCGGCACGCTGGCCGGTTACGTCGGCGCGGCCGGCCTGGTGACGCTCCTGACCGCGCTGCTCGGCAATGACGGCATGGACTCCTGGGGCTGGCGCGTACCGTTCCTCGTCGCCGGCCCGATCGGGCTGATCGGCCTGTACCTGCGGCTGCGACTGGACGAGACGCCCGCATTCCGGAAACTGGAGGACGACTCCGTGCACCGGGCGTCCGAGGCGGCCTCCACCGTCGAGGCGACCGCCAGGGGAGACGTGGCGAGGATCTTCCGGAACCACTGGCCGACGCTCGTCCTGTGCGTCTGCCTGGTCGGCGCCTACAACATCACCGACTACATGCTGCTGTCGTACATGCCGACCTACCTGTCGGACCGGATGGGGTACTCCGAGACGCACGGCCTGCAGATCCTCATCGCCACCATGGTGGTGCTGATGCTGCTGATCAACCAGGTCGGCAGGCTGTCGGACCGGCTCGGCCGGAAACCGGTCCTGATGACCGGCATGCTCGGCTTCCTGCTGCTCTCCGTCCCGGCGTTCCTGCTCGTCGAGCAGGGCAGCCTGGTCGCGGTGTCCGCGGGGATGCTGATGCTGGGCCTGTCGCTGGTGTGCCTGCTCGGGACGATGTCCGCGGCGCTGCCCGCCCTGTTCCCCACCCAGGTGCGCTACGGCTCGCTGTCCATCGGCTACAACCTCTCCGCCTCCCTCTTCGGCGGGACGACCCCTCTGGTGATCACCGCACTGATCTCGCTCACGGGCAGCGACCTGATGCCCGCGTACTACTCCATGGCCGCGGCGCTCGTCGGCGTGATCTCGGTGGCGTGCATGAAGGAGACGGCCCGCCGACCGCTGGAGGGCTCCCCGCCGTCCGTCGCGACCCCGGAGGAGGCCGCGGAACTGGTCGAGAGCCGGGCACCGCTGCCCAAGTTCTGACCGGCCGCCGCGAGAGTGCGGGCGGGCAGCCGGACCCGGGCCGTAGGCCCCGGGTCCCTCCGCGTACGATCAGCGGGCCCGTTCCGTCAGCAAGGAGTGCCGAGTCCGTGACCTCCGTCGTCGCGCCGTCCACGGCTGCCGGCCTGCCGGCCCCGCGGTGGCTGACCCGCACCGAGGACGGGCTGCGGCTGCCCGCGCTGCTGTGGCACGCCGGCCCGGGATGGCGGATGATCAGCAACGCCGTGCTCGGCGGCGGCATCGGAGAGCGCGGCTGGATCCTCAACGCGCAGGTGGCCCACGGCTATCGGCGCACCGACCCCGAACGCCACCTGGCCGGCCTGGCCGACGCGGCCGGCCTGCACGGCCCCGGCGTCGGCCTCATGACCGCCGCCGACATCGCGGCTCACGGCAGCGCGGGCGACGGCGGAGCCACCGCGGTCGCCACCGCGGGCGTCCGGGTACGTGGTTGGGCCGCTTCCCCGGCCGCGGGAACGACCGGCCCGAACGCGCCCGGCACCATCAACGTCGTCGCCGCGCTCCCGGCCGCCCTGTCGGACGCCGCACTGGTCAACGCCGTGGTCACCGCGACCGAGGCCAAGGTCCAGGCGCTGCTGGAGGCGGGCTACGACTGCTCCGGCACCCCCACCGACGCCGTGTGCGTGGCCGCCCGTACGCCGGGCGCCGGCGACGAACTCCACACCTTCGCCGGACCACGCTCGCTCTGGGGCGCCCGCCTGGCGCGCGCCGTGCACCGGGCGGTGAGTGAGGCCCTGCCGACTCCCGGGGAGTGAGGAGCGGAGCACGCCGCGACTGCCCCCGGATGCCGGGTTCCGGCGTGGAGGGCGCCTCACCGAGAGCAACGCGGCCGCCGAACCGACGAGTTCGAACCCGTACGGGACGCCCGGCTGACAGGCGGCCGCCACCGCGCCTCCGGCGCCGCCCACGACGCTCAGGTGGGTCTCAGCTGTCGAAGTCGACGGTCAGGGAGTCGGACACGGGGAACGTCTGGCAGGTCAGGACGTAGCCGGCGTCGACCTCGGAGGGCTCCAGCGCGTAGTTGCGGCGCATGTCGGCCTCGCCGTCGGTGACCAGCGCGCGGCAGGTGCCGCACACGCCGCCCTTGCAGGCGAAGGGCATGTCGGGGCGTACCCGCGTCGCCCCGTCCAGGATCGTCGTCTCGCGGGAGAGCGGGGACGTGGTGGAGCGGCCGTCGAGTGTGATGGTGACCTGGCTGACCGGGCCGTCGCCCGTGGCGTCCTCGTGGCGGACCGTGCGGATCGGCTCGTCGTCGGCGAAGAACAGTTCCTGGTGGACGCGGTCCGCCGGGACGCCGAGGTCCCCGAGCAGCTTCTGCGCGTCGCGGACCATGCCGTGCGGGCCGCACAGCCACCAGTGGTCGGCGCTCTTCACGTCGACGAGCCCGTCGATGAGCGCGGCCAGGCGCTCGGCGTCCAGGCGCCCCGAGAGGATTTCGGCCTCGCGCGGTTCGCGGGACAGGACGTGCCCGAGCTGGAAGCGGGTGGGGTAGAGGTCCTTCAGGTCGGCGAGCTCGTCGGCGAACATCACCGTGTCGGTACGGCGGTTGCCGTAGAAGAGGGTGACCCGGGAGCGGGAGTCGGCGGCCAGCACGGACTCGGCGATGGACATCATCGGGGTGATGCCGGAGCCGGCGGCGATCAGGACGTGGTGGCCCGGTTCGGCGAGGTCGGGGGTGAAGGCGCCGGTGGGGGCCATCACCTCGATGGTGTCGCCGGGGCGGACCTCCTCCACCAGCCAGGAGGAGAACAGGCCGCCGGGCACCACGCGCACGCCGATGCGGGGGCGGGCGCCGACGGGGGAGCAGATGGAGTACGACCGGCGCTCGTCGCGCCCGTCGACCTCGCGGCGCAGCGTGAGCGACTGGCCGGGCCGGTAGGCGAACTCCTGCGCCAGCTCCTCGGGTACGTCGAAGCTGACGGCGACCGCGTCTGCGCACAGCGGCTGCACCGCGGCGACCCGCAGCGGATGGAAGGCCGGACGGCGGCGCCGCCGCGCGGGGGCGGCGGACGCGTCGGTCTCCGTCGTCGTGGTGGTCGGAGCCATCAGATCTCCTTGACGTACTCGAACGGCTCAAGACAGCTGCGGCAGCGCCACAGTGCCTTGCAGGAGGTGGCGGCGAAGCGGGACGTCTCCTCGGTGTCCGACGACCCGCAGCGGGGGCACGCCACCGCCCGCCGGATGGCGGACAGCTCCAGCGGCACGGGGCCGCCGGAGCGGCGGGGCGCGCTGCCGGGAGGCGCGATGCCCGCCTCGGTGAGCTTGCGCCGGCCCTCGGCGGTGATCCAGTCCGTCGTCCACGGCGGGTCGAGGACGGTACGGATCTCCACCCGCGCGAACCCGGCCGCACGCAGCCGCGCGGCCACGTCGGCGCGCATCTCCGCCATCGCGGGACAGCCGGAGTAGGTGGGGGTCAGCCCGGCGACCACCGTGCCGTCCGGCCGCAGCTCGACGGCGCGCAGCACGCCGAGGTCGGCCAGGGTGAGCATGGGCAGCTCCGGGTCCGGGACCTGCTCGGCCACGTGCCGCGCACGCCGCTCGTCCAGTGCCGTCACCATGTCGCCTCCGGGTGCGCGCGGGCCACGCCCTGCAACTCCTCCAGCAGCGGAGCCAGATGCTCGGTGTGGTCGCCTTCCCGGCCCTGACCGGGCAGCGCCTCGGCCTCGGGCAACTCCAGTCCGGCGGCGTCGAGGACCTGCCCGAGCACGGCCGCCGTCTCCTCCCGCACGTCCGCCGGGTCGACGCCGAAGTCCGGTCGCGGTGCGAAGAGTTCGGCCGTGTACGGGGTGACGGCGGCCAGCGCCGCCCGCATCCGCCGGTGGGACTCCTCCGTGCCGTCGCCCAGGCGCACCACCCAGTCCGCCGCGAACTGCCGGTGGTAGGCGAGCTCGTTGACGCCCTTGGCGGCGATCGCCCTCAGGACCGGGTCCTGCGTGGTGGCGGCGAGCCGCTGGAAGACGGCCAGGCGCCAGCAGGACAGGACCAGCAGCCGGGTGACGGAGAACGCGAAGTCCCCGTTGGGGAGTTCGGCGAGCCGGACGTTGCGGAAGTCCGCCGCGTCCCGGAAGTAGGCGTAGGCGTCCTCGTCCCGGCCGGTGCCGTCGGCCTGGCCGGCGCGTGCGTACAGCAGCCGTGCCTGGCCGAGCAGGTCGAGGCCGATGTTGGCAAGGGCGACCTCCTCCTCCAGCTCCGGGGCCCGGGTGCACCACTGGGCCAGGCGCTGCGCACCGACCAGGGCGTCGTCGCCGAGGGCGAGGCAGTACGCGGCCAGCTCGGCGGCCTCGACCGAGTCCGGCACGGTGGTGTCGACGCCGTGCAGCGGGTCCTCGAAACCGGTGCCGAAGGCCCAGCGGGCGTCCGACTCCCCG
Organism: Streptomyces sp. NPDC001204; assembly: GCF_053598035.1. Taxonomy (NCBI): domain Bacteria; kingdom Bacillati; phylum Actinomycetota; class Actinomycetes; order Kitasatosporales; family Streptomycetaceae; genus Streptomyces; species Streptomyces sp. NPDC001204. The sequence continues at coordinate 75,387 of NZ_JBSFJL010000027.1, forward strand.
TGGTCCTCGGCCAGGGACAGGTAGACGTGGTCGTCGGTGACGTCGCTCATGTCCGTCCTGCTCCTAGATGTGCGGGACATCGTCGGGGATGTCGTAGAAGGTGGGGTGCCGGTAGACCTTGTCGGCGCTGGGCGCGAAGAAGGGGTCCTTCTCGTCGCGGGTGGAGGCGGCTATGTGCTCCGAGCGCACCACCCAGATGCTCACGCCCTCGTTGCGCCGGGTGTACAGGTCGCGGGCGTGGCTGAGCGCCATGGCGTCGTCGGCCGCGTGCAGCGAGCCGACGTGCACGTGGTTCAGGCCGCGCTTGCCGCGGACGAACACCTCGTACAGCGGCCAGCTGTCCTTCGTCCCCTCGGTGTTGCTCATGCCGCCGTTCCTTCCTCGTTGTTCCGGGCGTCCCGGGTGGCCCCGGACCGGGCGTCCCGCTTGGCCGCGTGCGCGGACGCCGCCTCACGCACCCAGGCACCGTCCTCGTGCGCGGCCTTCCGCCGTGCCACACGTTCCTCGTTGCACGGCCCGTCGCCGCTGATCACACGCTTGAGCTCGGACCAGTCGGGGGTGCCGAAGTCGTGGCGGCCGCGCTCCTCGTTCCAGCGCAGTTCGGGGTCCGGCAGAGTGACGCCCAGCTTGGCGGCCTGCGGGACGGTCATGTCGACGAAGCGCTGGCGCAGTTCGTCGTTGCTGTGCCGCTTGATCTTCCAGGCCATCGAGGCGGCTGAGTTGGGGGAGTCGCCGTCGGGCGGGCCGAACATCATCAGGGACGGCCACCACCACCGGTCCACCGCGTCCTGCACCATCTCGCGCTGGGCGTCGGTGCCGCGCATCATCGTCATCAGCAGTTCGTAGCCCTGCCGCTGGTGGAACGACTCCTCCTTGCAGATCCGCACCATGGAGCGGGCGTAGGGGCCGTACGAACTGCGGCACAGCGGCACCTGGTTGCAGATCGCCGCGCCGTCGACGAACCAGCCGATCACGCCGACGTCGGCGAAGGTCGGCGTCGGGTAGTTGAAGATCGACGAGTACTTCTGCCGGCCCTCGATGAGGCGGTCGGTGAGGTCGGCGCGGTCGGCGCCCAGGGTCTCGGCCGCCGAGTACAGGTACAGGCCGTGCCCGGCCTCGTCCTGGACCTTCGCGAGGAGGATGGCCTTGCGGCGCAGCGAGGGGGCCCTGGTGATCCATTCGCCCTCGGGCTGCATCCCGATGATCTCCGAGTGGGCGTGCTGCGCGATCTGCCGGATCAGCGTCCTGCGGTAGCCCTCGGGCATCCAGTCCCGGGGCTCGATCCGCTGGTCCTTCGCGATCGTCGCGTCGAACTGCTCCTGGAGCCGCTGCTCCGCGCTGTCGCCGCTCGACACTGCGCCGTGTGACGTGGTCATCGATACCAGCTTCCCTACCGACCATTCGTTCGGGTAATAGTCTGTCGAATTTTCCCGGCCCCGGCAACCCCTGAATCCGGGATCGCCCCGACCGCGCACGGCCGCCCGGCGGTGCGAGGGCCGCCGCCGCGTGCGGCGGCCCTCGCTTCGGCTGCCTTCTGCTCAGCGGCCCTCGAAGGACGGCTTCTCCTTGGCGAGGAAGGACCGCACGGCGCCGCGGTGGTCGTCGGTGGCGCCGAGACGCTCCTGGGCCGCCGCCTCACGCTCCAGTGCCGCGCTCAGCCCCGCCCCGGCCGCCGCGTACCGCAGCAGCGCCTTGACCTCGCCGTACGCGGCGGTGGGCCCCGCCGCCAGCCGCCGGGCCAGCGCCAGCCCCTCGGCCGCCGCCTGCCCGGCGGGCACGACCTGGTGCACCAGTCCCCAAAGCTGTGCGTCCCCGGCGTCGAAGCGGTCGCCGAGCAGCATGAGGGCGGCGGCGCGCGACGGGCCGACCGCCTGGGCCAGCGACAGGCTCAGACCGCTGTCCGCGGCCAGCCCGATCCCGGTGAACGCGGTCGAGAAACGCGCGCCGTCCGACGCCACCCGCACGTCGGCGCACAGCGCGAGACCCAGTCCGGCCCCGACGCACGCGCCCTCCACCGCCACGACCACCGGCTGAGGCAGCGCGTGCAGCGCTTCCACCAGCGGGTTGTACTCGGCGCGCACCACGGCGAACGCCGACGCCGGGTCGCGCTCCAGGGCCTCGGCGTGCTCCTTGAGGTCCTGTCCGACGCAGAAGTTCCGGCCCTGGGCGGTCAGCAGCACCGCGCGGACCGGCTCGCCGCCCCCGTCGCCGGCCACCCGGCGGACGGCGGCCAGCAGCCCGGACCGCAGGGCCGCGTCGAGCGCGTTGCCCGCGGCGGGCCTGCGCAGTTCGACGACCGCGACGCCGTCCTCGACGCGGTAGCCGACTCCCCGCGCCGCCGCGTCGGGCGAGGCCACTTCCGGCGGCGTCACCATGTGTAGAACCCCTGTCCCGACTTGCGGCCCAGTTCGCCCCGGGCGACCTTGTCGCGCAGCAGCTGCGGCGGGGCGAACCGATCCCCGAGCGTGGCGTGCAGGTACTCGGCGATGGCCAGGCGGACGTCGAGCCCGACCAGGTCGGTCAGGCGCAGCGGGCCCATGGGGTGCTTGTAGCCGAGGCTCATCGCGTCGTCGATCGCCTCCGGCTCCGCCACCCCCTCCTCGACCATGCGGATCGCCTCCAGGCCGAGCGCCAGGCCGAGACGGCTGCTGGCGAAGCCGGGGGAGTCCTTGACGACGACGTCCTTCTTGCCCAGCGCCCGGGTCCAGTCCAGGGCGGCCCGAACGACCTCGGGCGAGGTCTCCGGCGCCACGACGATCTCGATCAGTTCGGAGGCGGGCACGGGGTTGAAGAAGTGCATGCCCAGGAAGCGGCCCGGCGCCTTCAGAGCCGCGGCCAGTTCGGTGACCGACAGGGAGCTGGTGTTGGTGGCCAGCACGGTCGTGTCGTCCACCGCCGCCTCGGCCGCGGCGAGCAGCCCGGCCTTCAGCGCCGCGTTCTCGGGCACGGCCTCGACGACCAGCCCGGTGCCCGGCGCCAGCCCGTCCGCGGACTCGGCGGTCGTGACCCGGGCGAGCACCTGCTCGGCGGGCTCGGCCAGGCGGCCGCGCTCGGCGGCCCGCCGCAGCCCGGTGGCGATCCGGTCCACGGCGGCGGCCGCGGCCTGCGCGCCGCTCTCCACGACGGTCACCGACGAGCCGGCGGCCGCGAACGACTGCGCGATGCCGGCCCCCATCCGGCCGCCGCCGATCACACCGACGACGGCGGGCACGGTCGGACTGTTCATGCCTTGCTCCCGTTCTTCCTCGCCAGAAAACGCGTCATGCGCTCCTGCTTGTCCTGGCCCTCGAAGAGCACGGCCTGCGCCAGGTCGTCGGCGACCGGGTGCGCGCCGGGCGCGTCGACGACGAGCTTGGTCAGGCGCAGCGCGGTGGCCGAGGACCGCGCCATGCGGTCCAGCAGCGCGTGCGCCTCGTCCAGCAGCTTCTCCGCCGGTACGACGTCGATGACCAGACCCGCGGCCAGGGCCGCCCGGGCGTCCAGGTTCCGCCCGGCGAGCAGCACCTGCTTGGCGACCGACTCGCCGACCAGCTCCGGGAGCCGCCAGCACGCCCCGGCCGCCGCCAGGATGCCGAGCCCCGGCTCCGGATTGCCGAAGACGGCGTCGGGTCCCGCGATACGGATGTCGCAGGCGTACGACAGCTCCGCCCCGCCGCCCAGAGCCCAGCCGTCGACGGCGGCCACGGTCGGCATGGGCAGCCTGCGCACCCGCTCGAACAGGCGGCTGTTGATTCCCTGAAGCGCCTCGTCCCGGCCCCGCCGCAGCAGCTCCGCGATGTCCGCGCCGCCGGCGAACACGTTGCCGTGGCCGGTGAGCAGCAGCAGCTTCGGATCGTCCTCCAACAGGTCGCACACCGCGTGCAGTTCACGGATCATGAGCCCGCTGATCGCGTTGCGCGCCTCGGGGCGATGCAGGGTCACCACGACCCGGTCCTCGCGCTCCTCGACGAGCAGCGTCTCGTACGCGTCCCGGCTCATACCCGCTCCACCAGCATCGCCACGCCCTGTCCCACGCCCACGCACAGCGTCGCCAGGCCCCGGCGGGCGTCCTCGCGCTCCAGGCGGCCGAGCAGCGTGAGCAGGATGCGGGCGCCCGAGCAGCCCAGCGGGTGGCCGAGCGCGATGGCGCCGCCGTCGGCGTTGACCCTGTCCTCGTCGAGCTTGAGCCGGCGTACGACGGCCAGCGCCTGCGCGGCGAAGGCCTCGTTGAGCTCGACGGCGTCCAGGTCGGCGGTCTGCCAGCCGGCCCGGCCCAGCGCCTTCTGCGTGGCGGGAACCGGGCCCAGGCCCATGAGGTTGGGCTGCACGCCGGCCGAGGCGGAGGTGACGACACGGGCGCGCGGGGTGAGCCCGTACCGGTCGACGGCCGCCGCGCTCGCCACGACCAGGGCCGCCGCCCCGTCGGACAGCGGGGAGGCCGAGCCCGCGGTGACGATGCCGTCCTTGCGGAAGATGGTGCGCAGGGAGCCCAGCTTCTCCAGCGTCGTCGACGGGCGCGGCCCCTCGTCGCGCTCCACCTGGCCGTCCTTCACCGGGACCGGGACGATCTCGCGGTCGAAGTGCCCTGCCTCCCACGCGGCGACGGCCCGCCGGTGGCTGCGCAGCGCGAAGGCGTCGGAGTCGGCGCGGGTGATGCCGTCGAGGGCGGCGACCTCCTCGGCCGTCTCACCCATGGACAGGGTCGTCCTCACCGTCTCCGGACCGGCCCCGGCGGGCACCGCGCGGTCGGCGGCGGCGAAGCGCGGGTTGGTGAAGCGCCAGCCCAGGGACGTGTCGTGCACCTCGCCCGGCTTGGCCCACGGGGTGCCCGGCTTCTCCATCACCCACGGGGCGCGGGTCATCGACTCCACGCCGCCCGCGACGACGAGGTCGGCCTCGCCGGAACGGATCGCCTGGGCCGCCGAGGCGACCGCGGTCAGGCCCGAGGCGCACAGCCGGTTGACCGTGTAGCCGGGCACGGTGTGCGGGAGCCCGGCGAGCAGGACGGCCATGCGCGCCACGTCGCGGTTGTCCTCGCCGGCCTGGTTGGCCGCGCCCAGGATCACCTCGTCCACGGCCTCGGCCGGGATCGCGGCGCGGCGCACGGCCTCACCGACCACCAGCGCCGCCAGGTCGTCGGGGCGTACGGAGGCCAGGGCGCCGCCGTAGCGGCCCTGCGGGGTGCGTGCCCCGTCGATCAGATAGACCTCGTCAGGCATGGGTGCTCTCCTCGATGACGACGGGGCGGCGTGACTGGACCGTCGCGAAACGACCGGTGACGAACGCGGGGTCGGACAGGGTGGCGCTGGCCGCGGGGTTGGCGGCGCTGCCGTGGAAGTCGCTGAACGCGGCGGACTGGTTGACGAAGACCTGGCCCGTGAGGTTCTCCGACAGGTGCACTCCCGCCTCCAGGGCCGCCGACTCGGCGGCGGCGAGGACCTCTTCGCTCGTGGAGTGCACGGCGGCGGTCAGCGCGCCGTGGGCGCGCACCGTCTCACGGAAGATCCGCAGGCTGTGCTCGGTGGAGTCGGTGGCGATCACGAAGGAGACGGGCCCGAACCACTCGCGGGTGTACGTCTCCTCGTCCGGCCCCGCGTCCAGGCGTGCCACCAGCGGCGTGCGGACGGTGGCCTCCGGGTGCTCGGGGTGCTCCACCGGCCGCGAGGCGTGCACCGTGGTGCCCACTGCCGCCGCCTTCTCCAGCCGGTCGAGGACGCCGTCGTTGACGATGGCGCCGAGCGTGCCGGCCGCCCGGTCCGGGTCGCCGAGCAGCTTGTCCAGCGCGGCGCCCAGGTCCGCGGCGAACTCGTCGGCGGTCCTGACTCCCTGGTCGGTGGCGATGCCGGCGCGGGGGATCAGCAGGTTCTGCGGGGTGGTGCACATCTGGCCGCTGTAGAGGGACAGCGAGAAGGCGAGATTGCGCAGCAGCCCGCGGTAGTCGTCGGTGGAGTCCAGGACGACCGTGTTCAGGCCCGCCTTCTCGGTGTACACGGCGGCCTGGCGGGCGTTGGTCTCCAGCCAGTCGCCGAACTCCGTGGAGCCGGTGAAGTCGATGATGCGGACGTCCGGGTGGAGCGCGAGGAGGCCCGCGGTGCGCTCGCCGGGCTCCTCGGCGGCGAGGATCACGAGATCGGGGTCGAAGCCTGCCTCGGCGAGGACCTCGCGGGCGGTGCGCACGGTGAGCGCCAGCGGCAGCACGGCGCCCGGGTGCGGCTTGATCACCACGGGGTTGCCGGTGACCAGGCTGGCGAACAGACCCGGATAGCCGTTCCAGGTGGGGAAGGTGTTGCAGGCGATCAGCAGGGAGACACCGCGTCCGACCGGCGTGAACTTCTTGTCCATCACCAGCGCCCCGCCCTTGCGCTGGGGCTTGGTCCAGCGCGCCGCGCGCGGGTGCCGCTTCTGCTCCGCCCAGGCGTAGGCGGCGGCTTCCAGGCCGCGGTCCTGAGCATGCGGGCCGCCCGCCTGGAACGCCATGACGAAGGCCTGTCCGGTGGTGTGCTGCACGGCGTGCGCGTTCTCGAAACTGGCCGCGTTCAGCCGGGCCAGGATCTCGGCGGCGACACCGGCGCGTACATCGGGGCCCGCGTCGCGCCAGGGGCCCGTGGCGGCCTTGGCGGCGGCCACCGCCTCCTCGGGCGAGACCCGGGGGTAGCCGATGCCGAGGCCGAAGCCGTAGGGGGAGGTCTCGGCGGCCTGCACGGTCCCCTCCCCGGGGTGCCCGGGCAGCGCGAACGGCTTGCCCAACTGGTCCCGGAAAGCGGCCTCACCGAGCTTCGGCGCCTCCTCGCCGTACACCGACTTGCTGGGCGACTCCGGGTACGGAGACCAGTGGTCCCGGCTCTCGGTGGCCGCGACCGCCGCCTCCAGCAGCTCTCGGTGGCGGGCGAAGAAGTCGACGGGCTCGGGAGTGGTGTGGGGCATGCGGTCCACCTCTTGACAGGCAGCGGTGATGCTTGATTACTTGGCTTTGCCGACGCTAACCGAATGTTCGGTCGGTACACAAGGTGGTGGAAAACGTGACGCAGGCCACTGACGTCGAGCCCGGTCCGGTCGAGACGATGTTCGCCGCGGACCTGGCTTCCCGGAATCTCGGCATCGAGCTGACGCACCACGGCGAAGGGACCGCCGAGGTGCGGATGACCGTGACGCCGGCGATGGTCAACGGACATCGGATCGCCCACGGCGGCTATCTCTTCCTGCTCGCCGACACCGCGTTCGCCTGCGCCTGCAACAGCCACGGACCCGTGACGGTCGCGGCGGCGGCCGACATCGTCTTCATCGCCCCGGCCCATGAGGGCGACGTCCTCGTGGCGACGGCCAGCGAGCGCACGCGGTACGGCCGCAGCGGGATCTACGACGTGAGTGTCCGGCGGGGCGACGAGGTGATCGCGGAGTTCCGCGGGCGCAGCCGCAGCCTACGAAGCGAGAAGACGAAGGAGTCGCAATGAGCAGCGAAGTGACGGCCCCGGTGGATCAGGGGCCCCGGCTGGGACAGCCCCTCCCGGACGAGCTGCTGGACAGCGGCGAGCGCATGACCCCCGAGCAGCTCCGCGATGTGCAGCTCAGCCGGCTCCGCGCGACCCTCCGCCACGCCTACGACAACGTCGAGCTCTACCGGAAGAAGTTCGACGAGGCAGGCGTCACCCCCGACGACTGCCGCTCCCTCGAGGACCTGGCCCGCTTCCCCTTCACCACCAAGGCCGACCTGCGCGACACCTACCCCTTCGGCATGTTCGCCGTCCCCATGTCCGAGGTCCGGCGCATCCACGCCTCCAGCGGCACCACCGGCCGCCCCACCGTGGTCGGCTACACCGAGAACGACCTGTCGACCTGGGCCGACCTCATCGCCCGCTCCATCCGCGCCGCGGGCGGCCGGCGCGGCCACAAGGTCCACATCTCCTACGGCTACGGCCTGTTCACCGGCGGCCTCGGCGCGCACTACGGCGCCGAGCGCGCCGGATGCACCGTCATCCCCGCGTCCGGCGGCATGACCGCGCGCCAGGTGCAGATCATCCGGGACTTCGAGCCCGAGATCATCATGGTCACGCCCTCCTACATGCTGACCCTGCTCGACGAGTTCGAGCGGCAGGGCGTGGACCCGCGCACCAGCTCCCTCAAGGTCGGCATCTTCGGCGCCGAGCCCTGGACGGAGGCGATGCGCCGCGAGATAGAGGAGCGCATGGACATCCACGCCGTCGACATCTACGGACTGTCCGAGGTCATGGGCCCGGGCGTGGCGCAGGAGTGCGTGGAGACCAAGGACGGACTGCACGTCTGGGAGGACCACTTCTGTCCCGAGGTCGTCGACCCGATCACCGGTGAGGTGCTGCCCGACGGCGAGAGCGGCGAGCTGGTGTTCACCTCGCTGACGAAGGAAGCCCTGCCGATCATCCGCTACCGCACGCGTGACCTCACCCGCCTGCTGCCCGGCACCGCACGGCCCGCCTTCCGCCGTATCGAGAAGATCACCGGCCGCAGCGACGACATGATCATCCTGCGGGGTGTGAACGTCTTCCCGAGCCAGATCGAGGAGGTCGTGCTGCGGGTGCCCGACGTCGCCCCGCACTTCCAGATCCAGTTGACCCAGCGCGGCCGCATGGACCACATGACGGTCCACATCGAGGCCCGCCCCGGCGCGGGGCCTGAGCAGCGCGAGGCGGCCGCCCGGACGATCAGCAAGGGCGTGAAGGACTCGGTCGGCATCAGCGTCGAGGTGTGCGTGGTCGATCCGGAGACCCTGGAGCGTTCGGTGGGCAAGATCCGCCGGGTCCGGGATCTGCGCCGGGGATGAGGTCCGGCCCGGCCGCCGCGGCCGGTGGACACGACCACCGGCCGCGGCGTGAGGGTCAGGGCGCCAGGTTCTGCCCGAGATGGGCGCCGGCGGGTGTGCCCAGGGCGGTGTCGCGCAGGGCGACGGTCCGGGCGAGGCCGAAGCCGCTGCCGCTGACGGGCGTGTACAGCAGGAGGCCGTTGCCCCCGTCCTCGCCTTCCGCGCCGAAGACGAGCCCCGCGTACCCGTGGCCGGTCATGTCCGTCAGGGCGACGGAGGAACCGAACCGGTCGCCCGTCTCCGCCTCGTCCAGGATCCCGGGGGTGTCCTGGTTGAGGGCGAAGGAGCCGGTGGCGGTCAGACCGGCCGCGGAACCCCGGAGCAGGGTGGCCTGCCCGGCGTCGCGGTGGTGGACTCCGTCACGGGTGAGGCCTTCTCCGGGGGCGCCTACCAGGACGTCCGCGTAGCCGTCGGCGTCGTGGTCCCCGACGGAGACCGCCTCGCCGAAGCCGTCACCGGCCCGGTCGGTGCCCGCCACGCCCACACCGTCCTGGTGGATGACCTTCATACCGGTGGTGGTGAGCCCGTTCACCGCACCGCGGACCACGGTGACCTGGCCTCCCGCCGCGCCGCCGGATTCAGTGGGGTGGGGCCGGCCGACGACGAGGTCGTCGTAGCCGTCGCCGTTGATGTCGCCCGCGGCGACGCAGCGGCCGCCCCGCACCGGGAGGACGCCCCGCTTCGTCAGTCCGCGCGCGGAGCCCGCGAACCACACCACGCGCCCGATGCCGCCGGCGTCGGTGTAGGCGAGGGCGACGTCCGCGTAGCCGTCCCCGTTGAAGTCGCCGGTCGTGGCGTCCGGATGGGAGACCGGGCCCTTGGCGGTGGTCAGCGGTCCGGAGGTGGTGGCGCTCGCGGTCAGCCGCACGCTCCACATGCCGCCGTTGCCGGTGCCGGCCGCGAAGACGTCCGCGCGGCCGTCGCCGTCGAAGTCGCCGACGGCGACCGCCGAGCCGAACCGCGCCCCGGCCGGTGTTCCGCCGGAGGCGGTGTAGGAGAACCCGGAGTCCAGACCGGGCCCGTACAGGACGGTGACCGAGCCCCGGTCGGCGTGCCCGTGACCGTCGTCCTTGCCGGGCACACCGATCGCGAGGTCGGCGTAGCCGTCGCCGTTGACGTCGCCCCACGCGGTCGCGGCGCCGAAGTTGTCGCCGGGCGCGGAGGAGCCGGGGACCCCGGGGTTGTCCTGAGTGATCGTCATCTTCGAGGCCGAGGCCGGGCCGTCGAGGCCGCCCGGGATCACCGTCACGCCGCCGGCGCCGCCCGACACCCTGGGCGTACCGGCCGCCAGGTCACCGGTGCCGTCGCGGTTGAAGTCGGAGGTGGGCGGCGCGTGCGAGATCCCCGGTCTCCCGGCCAGCTCGGCGATCCGGGCGGCCTCCCCGGCGGTCCCGCCGCCGGTGGCACGGGCACCGCTGCCGGAACCCAGCGCGACCTTGCCGGCCGGGTCGATACCGTACATTCCGAACTTCCACGCCACGATCCGCGCGATGGCGTTCCGCGCGGCCGGGCTCGGCTTTGCGGTCGTGAAGTCGCCGATGAAGGAGATTCCGACCGTGCCGGTGTTGGAACCGCGCTCGTGCGCGCCGACCACCGGCAGGTCCGCGCCGCCGCCCCGGCCCTCGAAGACCTGACCGCAGCGGTCGACGACGAAGTTGTAGCCGATGTCGTCGTAGCCGCGCGCGAGGTGACCCTGCTGGAGGGTGCGGAGCCGGGCGCGTGACTGGGCGCAGGAGAGCTCGTTGTCGCTGCCGGCCCCGGTGTCGTGGACGATCGCGGCCCGGATCCGCGTTCCGTACCTCGGCGTGCTGCCGTGCCCGGTCCAGGCTCCCCACTCCGCCTGGGTGATGACCGGCGGACGCACCACCGTCGACGGACGCGCGGCCGGGACGGTGCGCGGTGCGCCGCCCGGCGCGGACCCGGTGACCGGGGCGGACCTGTCGGCCGGGGCGGACTCGGTGGACGCGGCGTCCTCGGACGCGGTCGTGCTCCCGGACCCCGTGCCGGGGTCCAGCAGCTTGACGTCCAGCCCTGCGGGGAGCCCGGTGGCGGGCGTGCCGTCGCCCCTGAGGACGCGCACCTCCACACCGTCCGAGTCGCCGGTCCACACGGAGGCGGTGCCGCCCCGGACCCCGGCCCGCCGGGCCTCCGCCCCGTCGGCGGTCAGCGGGTCGTCCGGCAGCCTCCGCCAGTCCGACCACTCGCCGGTCTCCGCCGAGCGGGAGCGCAGTTCGGCGGTGCCGCCCAGTTCGGCGCGCGGGTCGTCCCAGGTCAGCAGCGCGGCGCTGAACCGGTCCGTGTCCCACTGCGGCAGTCCCTCGTGCCCCTCGCCCAGGTCTGCCGGCCGCAGCGTCTGCACGGACGGTATCCGCCCGTGACCCCGCGGCTGTTCGGGCGGGGACGCCACCGCGAAGGTGACGACTCCGGCCCCTGTCAGCACGGCGGCCCCGCCCGTCAGCCACACTCGCCGGTTCAGGCTCCGTAACGCGTTCGCCCGCCCAGTTCGGCGACCCACCATCCCACCCCAAGAAAGTCCCACGTTCGGCACGCGTGTCACAGCTGTCACTAGCCAAGCGCACGGACCTCACCGGGTGTCACACCCGCGGGTGCCGCCGTGCACTCAGCTCTTGTGCTTGCCCAGCTTGTCCACGGCGTCCTGTGCCTTGTCGACGACGGTGTCGATCGTGCTGCTGTGCTTGCCGCCGGTCTTGCCGTCGATGAACTCGCCGGCCTTCTCCAGTCCGTCGGAGATCTTGTCGCCGTGGGCCTCGGCGATGTCCTCGACCTTGCCCTTCAGGTTCTTCAGCTGGTCGAACATGCGTGTGCCGCTCCTCTACGGGGCTGTAGTAGCTCGGGACGCCATGATCTCACGACGCGGCCCGGCACCTCGCCTCGAGGTGCCGGGCCCGTGACCCGAACGTGCCGGGGGGAGCGGTTACTTGAACCGGACCACCTGCGGGTCGTGGTCGCTCATCTGGTCGTAGAACTCGGCGTTGATGTGGACGACCTCGTAGGAGGGCTTCTTGATGTTGGACGAGACCAGGATGTGGTCCAGCGTCTGCGAGTTGCCGTCGTACACGTAGCTGTACCGCTCGTTCGCCGGCAGGGTGTTGATCAGATCCGTGAGGATCTTGCCGGAGGTCAGCGTGGCCAGCGGCTTGGAGAACTGGTAGTCGTTCAGGTCGCCCAGGACGACGACCTTGGCCTTCTTGTCCTTGGACAGCAGGTCGGAGACGAAGGCGTTGACCTCCTTGGCCTGCTTCGTGCGCTGGACCTCGGAGCTCAGCGTCGGCGGCTGGAAGACGCCGTGCGACGGCTGGTCGCCGCCCTTGGAGTTGAAGTGGTTGGCCACGACGAAGACCTGCTCACCGCGGAAGGTGAACTCGCCGACCAGCGGCTTGCGGCTGCTCTTCCAGGCGTCGGAGGTCGGGTTGATGCGGCCCGGCGACACCGAGAGGCGGACGCCCTTCTTGCCGTCGGCGACCGCCTGGACGCCGGTCGTGGAGTCGCCGCCCGGCCGGTCCACGAAGGTCACGCGCGCGGGGTTGAAGAGGTAGACGATGCGGATGTTGCCGCCGGGCTGGCCGCCGTCCTGGTCGTTGACCGGGTCGATGGAGCGCCAGTCGTACGCCGGGCCCCCCGCCGCCTTGATGGCGTCGACGAACTTGGCGATGGTCTTGTCCGCCGCGACCGTTCCGTCGTCCGTGGCGCCGCTGTTGTCCTGGATCTCCTCCAGGCTCAGGATGTCCGGGGTGGCCAGGTTCTTGACGACGGCCTGGGCCAGCCGGTCGAACTTGCGCTGCGGGTCCGACGGGGCGAGGTTCTCGACGTTGTAGGTGGCGACGGACAGCTCCTCCGCCTTGCCCGGCTTCGCCACGTCCGGGGTCAGCCCGCCGGAGACGGTCTTGCCGAGCTTGGTGGCCTGGATGCTGTAGCCGCCGTAGTTGCCGTAGTCCAGCGGGCCGGAGGTCGTGCCGGTGAGGGTGTCACCGACATTCGCCTGGAGCTTGTCACCGGTCAGCGAGGTGAGGAGCAGACGCCCGGAGTTGGGGTTGGCGTAGCCGGTGAGGACGGTGCCGCCGTGGTACGACGGGTTCTGCTTGGGCTTGGTGGTGATCCACGTCTCGTTGTAGTCGTTGCTGGCGCCCACCACGCGGGAGTCGCCGACCTGCACCAGCATGCCCTCACGGGATTCCAGCCAGTCCAGGGCGTACTTGTCGGGCTTCAGCTCCAGGGACTCGATGCTTCCGCCCGGGACCTGCGGGGCGTAGGCCTCGGCCAGCGTCGTCGAGTTGATGACCTCCGCCGCGGGCAGCGGGTTGCCGGAGGACAGGACGACGGCCTTGGGGCCGGTCAGTTCGGTGACGGACTGCGCACCGCTGCTCTGGCCGCCGGGGTAGTACTCGCTGACCTTGCCCGACACCAGCACCGAGTCGCCGACCTTGACGATGGGGGTGGCGGAGCCCGTGTACACGAAGATGGCCTCGCTGGTGGCCGGGTTCGCGTCCGCTTCGGGGTCCTGGATCCAGTAGCCCTTCGTGCCGGTGCTGCGCACGCCGGTCACCACGCCGGGCACGTTGGTCACGGACTCGCCGTTGTGCGGGGAGATCCGGGTGGTGCCCTGGATGTCGTGGACGCGCAGGCTGCCGGGCGCGGTGTCGGTGGGCGACGGGGTGGGGGAGGGCGACGGGTCGCCGGAGCCCTCTCCGGTGCTGTTGCGCGGGCTGGGCGCGGAGCCGGTGAAGTCGGCCGAGTTGTCGTCCGTGTCGGTGAAGGAGGCGTCGCGCGAGACGGAGGTGGTGTTGCCCGCACCGGTGGCGGGGTTGCCCTCGCGCACCACGGCGGTGCCGAAGCCCGCCAGGTCCTTGATGCGGCCGTCGGCCGCGCAGTCCTCGGCGGTCAGGCAGGTGAGCGCGGTGGTGGAGTGGACCAGCGCGATGGTCCCGCTGGTCGCCGACATGCTGATGGTGCCGGTCGCGTCGGGCGTCGGCAGGGGGGCGTCGCCCGCGGTGCCCTTGGCCTCCTGGATCAGGTAGGTGCCGCCCGCGGGAATCGCCCCGGTGAGCGGGGTGACCTGCCACTTGGTGGTGGCCGAGGGCGAGCCGCTGAGGTACTGGACGGACCAGCCGCTCAGGTCGAACGATCCGGAACCGGCGTTGCCCAGCTCGACGAAGTCGTGGGTGAAGGGCGCGCCGGAGTTGCCACCGCCGCCGTAGACCTCGGAGATGACGGCGTCCGGGGACGCCGCCTGGGCGGTGAGAGGCAGCGCGATCAGTGAGCCGGCGATACCGAGGGGAAGCGCGACGAGGCCGACCTTGGCAGCTCTGCCGCGCAGGGACAGCGGTATGTGTGAAGACACGTGGGGCTCTTTCGTGGAGTTGAGAAAAAAGACGCGACTGAACCGTGGGAGGTGACAGGAGACTCGTGGGTCGGCAGGAAAGATACGCGCGTAGATTCCCCCGCAACAAGATGTAGGACGGACCAACGGGCAAGCGTTTCCACGGTTGTTGGCCGGAAAGTCACCGGAACGACCGTCTTGCCACCCGGGACAGCCGGGGCGTACGGCGACGAATCACCGCACGGTGGCAGTTGGAGAAGCCCGTCCCGGCCCATCCAGGTCCGGACGGGCCCGGCTGGATCCGGCCGGGCCCAGATGCACGACCGCGCGGGCTGCGGAAGGATCGATACCGAGGGGTGAGAGCGGGCGCGCGCCGCCGCGCGGCTCACCCCCGACCGGTGCCTCGGCGTGTCCGAGCTGGGGGCAAGACCCGTTCCGGCGCTCCTACCGGAGCACTCCCATGGTGTCGAAGCGAATTCTGTACCGGGCCCCTCGTCCCACGGAGCCGGTGGCACGGCACGCGGCCGCGGTCACGGCGACCGCCGCCGACTGCGGTCTGCTGCTCATCAGACTCACCTTCGGCCTCCTGATGGCCGGGCACGGCGCGCAGAAGCTGTTCGGGCTCTTCGGAGGGCGCGGCCTGACCGCGACCGGTCAGGGGTTCGCGGCTCTCGGCTACCGCCCGGGAAAGCTGTTCGCCGCGATCGGCGGTCTGTCGGAGTTCCTGGGCGGCCTCGGTCTGGCCTTGGGGCTGCTGACCCCGCTCGCGGCCGCCGCCCTGATCGGAGTCATGATCAACGCGATGGCGACCGTCACCGGCGTACACGGCCTGTGGGAGACGGACGGCGGAGTGGAATACAACGTGTGCATCGCCGTCGTCGCCCTGGGTATCACCGCCGTCGGCCCGGGCCGGCTGGCCGTCGACCGGTTCTTCCGATGGGGCGCGGGCGGCTGGAGCGAGGCGGCCCTCGCCCTGGCCCTGGGCGGCGCGGGCGCCGCGGTCACGCTCAGTCTCTAGTGCTGTGACCGGTGAGGTGTGCCGGGAAGCTCGCGGCGTCCGGGGCTGGGGGTACCTCCCACGCCGTTCAGGCTGTGGGGGGCATCGCAAGGCGGAGCATTGCCCGCGTACTGGATGTACTCGGGTGATGCGACGACGCGGCGAGGTGCCGTGCCGGGCGTCGCGAGCCGGTGAACCTTTCCGGTCGCAGCGCTATCCCGTCCCGCGGCGCCGGCGGACACGCCGAAGACCCCGCGGCGCGCGCGGCCCCGGGTTTCTGGGCCGCCTGCGCGCCGCGGAAGTGACGGTCTGTGAGGTGTCCGTGGAGCGTTGCCGTCCACCCTCACACGACCAGTCCACGACACCGGGCAGAATGGGGGTGATCACCAACCCCCGGGAGACGAACGACCCATGGAATTCCGCGATGACGTGGATCTTGATGCTTCTCAGGTCGAAGACCGAGGCAGCGGCGGCGGTGGCATTCCCGGAGGCGGGCTCACCATCGGCGGCGGCGTCATCGGCGTCGTCGTCCTGGTCGTCGCACTGCTTTTGGGCGTCAACCCGGCGGGCCTCCTGAACGGCGGCGGCTCGAACTCCGCCACCCGGCAGCAGGGAGAGGACCTGATCGCGAAGTGCCGGAAGGGCGCCGACGCCAACCAATCGGAGAAGTGCCACGTGGTGGGTGTCGTCAACAGCATCCAGCGCTACTGGCAGGGTGCTCTCCCCGAGCACTTCCAGCAGTCCTACACCAAGGCTGGAACCCAACTGGTCTCCGGCGCGTGGAGCACGGGGTGCGGCAGGGCCACCTCCGCCATGGGCCCCTTCTACTGCCCGGCCGACCGCGGTGTCTACCTCGACCTCGGTTTCTTCCGTGAGCTGGAGGACAGGTTCGGCGCCAAGGGCGGCCCCTTCGCGCAGGCGTACGTCATCGGCCACGAGTACGGGCATCACGTGCAGAACCTGCTGGGCACCATGAACCGCGCCGGCCGGGACCGCAAGGGAGCCGACAGCGGCTCGGTCCGGCTGGAGCTCCAGGCCGACTGCTACGCCGGGGCCTGGGCCAAGAACGCCGTCACCACCGGCTTCTTCGACAAGCCGTTCACCGACTCCGACATCCGCGAGGCCCTCGACGCCGCGGAAGCCATCGGCGACGACCGCATCCAGGAACGCACCCAGGGCCGCGTCGACCCGGAAGGCTGGACCCACGGCAGCTCGCAGCAGCGGGTCCACTGGTTCACCACCGGGTACACCACGGGCTCCCCGGCCCGGTGCGACACCTTCACCGGCGCCATCTGACCATGTGAAGGCCCAGCCGGGTTTCCCGGTCTGGGCCTTCGCCGTCCGTGCGGTGCTGTCGGGCCGGTCCAGCAGGAAGCCGAACACCGCCTGGCGGCGCCTGTCCTGGCCGTCCTGCTCTGCCCCGAGGGCGCCGCGCCCGGCACCAACACGACCTCGGCCCGCGGCGTCAGCCCCTTCTGGTCGTGAAGCCATTCCAGCGGGGTCGACACGTCCCGGCCCCCGCCGAGCAACAGGACCGGCACGCCCGGCAGCCTGCGGTGCTCCGGAGGCAGCGGCGGCACCGGCGTGCGCGGCCGGTGCGGACGGCTCGGCATCGAGCCGAGGCCGGTCGCCGTGGCGGCGTCGAAGGGGCCGTAGCCGGCCGAGTCGGCTCCGCACCGGCCTTCTCCAGCGCCCCCCTGCGTCCGGCCGGCGGAGCATCCGCCCTGTCCCGGGGGCAATGTCCGTCCAGGCACAACGTGGAGGCGTGCAGCCCCTGGCCGAGCTCCTCGGCGCTCGCCGCGCTTCTCTCCCGCACACCCGCGATCGGGCCCCGCGGCAGCCCGGGTACGCCGTCACTTCGTCAGTCCCGCCACGATCTCGTAACACCGGGGCGTACTGCGCACATCGGGTCTCGTCACCCGTGCCCGCTCCGGTCGCGCGGTGCTCCACCACCGCACCCCGGCGGGTTCCCGTCCGGCGCGCACCCGATGGGCCCGGGCGCCGGCCGTCACGCGAGCGCCGTGCTCACGCGACTCCCGAAGTGGCTTGTTCCGCCCGGTCCGGCAGCGTCGGCGCGCGTGCCGAAACCGCGGGTGGCTCCGTGCCGCGTTCGGGCGCCGCCTGCCGTACCCGCCGTTGTCACCAGCCGTTCCCGCCGTGTTGGCGGCAGGGGCCCAGCATGGGCGCCGCTCGAACACGCTTTTAACGTACAGACGGCAGGAGTTCGGACATGGGCCACGGCCACAGTCACGCCCGCGGGCACCACCATCACGACCACGGCACGGGTGGCGGGTCCCTGCCGCCGGCGCTCGACCTGGAGGTCCCGGACACCGAGTTGACGCCCGATCAGCTGTCCCGCCGGTCCATGCTGCGCCGTACCGGCCTGCTCGGCGCCGGACTTGCGGCGGGCAGCGTGCTCGCCGGCGCCGGACAGGCGGCCGCGTCCCAGGGCCAGAACCAGGGGCAGAACCAGAACCAGCAGTCCCCGCAGTCCTCCCGCTCCGGGGGATACCTGTGGCTGGCCGGCGACCACCACATCCACACCCAGTACAGCTCCGACGGCAAGTACCGGGTCGTCGACCACGTGCGCCAGGCCAACGCGCACGGCCTGGACTGGATGGTCATCACCGACCACGGCAGCGAGCAGCACGCCAAGATCGGTGTGGAGAAGGTCAACCCGGACATCGTCGCCGCCCGCGGGCAGATCTCCGACACGCTGGTCTTCCAGGGCCTGGAGTGGAACATCCCGGCCGCCGAACACGGCACCGTGTTCGTCCACCCCGGCACCAACGAGGTCGCCGTGCTGAAGGAGTTCGAGAACTCCTTCGACGGGTCCGTGAAGAAGGCCACCGCCGCCACCCCCGCCAACGAGGCGCTCGCCATCGCGGGCGTCAACTTCCTCGCCGAGCAGGTCCAGCGCCGCAAGGTCAAGGACGCCCTGTTCCTGGCCAACCACCCCGCCCGCAAGGGCATCGACTCCCCGCACGAGATCCGTGCCTGGCGCGACGCGCAGCCGACGATCGCCGTCGGCATGGAGGGCGCCCCCGGCCACCAGGCCGCCGGACTGCCCGCGCCGGGCGGCCCCGGCTCGGGCCGGGGTTACTACGACGGCAGCCCCGGCGCCGACTCCTTCTCCGGCTACCCGCTGGAGAGCTACCGCACCTGGGGCGGCTTCGACTGGATGACCGCGACCGTGGGCGGTCTGTGGGACAGCCTGCTGGCCGAGGGCAAGCCCTGGTGGATCACCGCCAACTCCGACTCCCACAGCGTCTACGCCGACTCCTCCGTCCGCGGGCCGGGCAGCGACTTCAACGCCAACGGCCGTTACGAGGACCCCGTCCACGGCGGCGCGCTGAACCTGGGCGACGGCGACTTCTGGCCCGGCCAGTACTCCCGCACCCACGTCGGTGCCGCCTCCTTCTCCTACCAGGCGGTCATGGACGGCATCCGCGCCGGCCGCGTCTGGGTCGACCACGGCGGGCTGATCAGCGGCCTCAACGCCCAACTGCGCTCCGGCGGCAAGACCGTCACCCTCGGCGACGTGCTGCACGTGCGCCGCGGCAGCCAGGTCGACCTGGTCGTCGAGATCAGCCTCGCCAACGGCCCGAACTGGGCGCAGTTCGTGCCGAAGCTGGCCCGGGTCGACGTGATCCAGGGCGACGTCACCGGCCGGGTCTCCGACAAGGACGTCTTCACCACCCCGGACACCAAGGTCGTGAAGTCCTTCGAGGTGAACAAGTCCACCGGCTCGGTGCGTCTGACGTACTCCCTCGGCCGCGTGGACAGGCCGGTGTACGTGCGGCTGCGCGGCACGGACGGCAACCGCACCGGCGTCGGTCTGCGCGGTGCCGCCGTGGACCCGGCCGGACCGGCGATGGACGTGGTCGGCGACGCCGACCCGTGGAAGGACCTGTGGTTCTACTCCAACCCGATGTGGGTCCTGCCCGCATGACCGGTACGCCCGGCGGACCCGGCGTCCCCACCGTGATCGGTGTGGACGCCGGGTCGGCGGACCTGCGCGGCGCCGATCACCTCGCCCAGGACCTGGTGGCGCGGCTCGGCCTGCCGGACGCCACCGTCGCCTGCACGCACCCGGTCCGCAGCGGCGAACGGCCGCACATCGCCGTCTCCCTGGCGCTGCCGGACGCGGACACCGCGGCCTCGGCATGGCACCGGCTCGTCGCCCTCCTCCCGCTCCTCGCGGACGAGGGGCGGCCGCCGTCCGGCGCGGCCCTCGGCGCGCTGCGGCACGGCCCGGCGCCGTACGCGGACGGCGCCGCCCTGGCGGCGGCCGAGCAGCAGACCCGCGAGCAGGGACGTGCCGTCGTCTACCCCGGAGTCCAGCGTCTCGTCGGCACGGTCCCGGTGAGCTTCCTCCTTCGGCACACCGCGATCGACCGGGTCACCGTCGTCGGGGCGCCGTCCGGCCCCGGTGGCGGCCCGGAACCGGACACCTCGGTGACGACTCGCGATCACGTGCGCCCCCTGTGGCAGGGCGGACAGCTTGTGCTGCCGCTCGTGCCCGCCGCGGGCGGCCTCCTCGCGCCCTTCGAGGTGCCCGACCCGACGCCCTGCTGCGCCGATCACGCCTGACGCCCGCCCCGGCCGGCGGCATGCGCCGGAAGAAGTCCCTCCGCCTCGCGGTCCCAGCAGGTCACAACGGGTCCGCGGGGCAGTAGGGTCCGATCCATCGAGCCCAGTGTCGTGGCCGGAGGAGGGGCAACCGTGGATCTTGAGGCGCTTCGTTCTTTCCTGGCGGTGGCCAAGCACCGCAGTATCTCCAAGGCCGCCGCCGGCTCGTACGTCACACAGCCGACGATGAGCCAGCGGCTGCGGCGCCTGGAGGAGAGTCTCGGGTTCGCGTTGTTCGAGCGGGGCTGGAAGGGCGCGGTGCTGACCCCGCAGGGCGCGTACTTCCTGCCGTACGCCGCCCAGCTCATCCGGGATCTGTCCAACGCCTCCGCGGTTCTGGGCAAGAAGGACCCGTCCCGGCCACGGAGCTTCGCCGAGGTGGCCGGTCATCCGCACAAGGTCGTCTTCGGCGTGGACAACTGGCTGTCGGAGAGGTCCGTACGGGCCGTGGTGAGCAGCGCGCTGGACGTGTACGGCGCGGACGAGTTCCGGGTGACCAGCCGGCCTGCCACGACGGTGATCGACCTGCTGGAACTCAACCAGCTGGACGCCGGGCTGTTCTACTCGACGGAAGCGGACCACCCGTTCCACACCGATGTCGTCGGCGTCGAGGACATGGCGCTCGTCCATCCACCGGGGGCGGTTCTGGAGGAGGTCAGCGCCCCGGCCCTGAAGGACCTGCTGTCCCGCTACCGGTTCGTGCTGTTCGACAATCCGGTGCTGACGCATCATGCGAGGATCACGACCACGCTGATCGAGACGTACGAGATCTCCCGCTTCCACGTGGTGGACGACTACCGGACCATGCACGCGCTGATCCGGCTGGGGGAGTGCATCACCGTGGTTCCCGCCGGTGTCGTCCTCGGCGACCGGGGGCAGCGGGCGACGGACCTTCCCTCGGCCCGGCTGCCCGGACTGCTTCCGCAGATCAGCGTCACGGTGGGGGTCAGTGACGCGGGCCGGGACCACGGGGTGACCGAGGCGTTCGCGGCGTCCGTCGGGCGGTTCCTCGACGAGGACCCGCCCGGTGCCCCGGACAGTGATCTGCCCGGGACGGGGTGACCCGCGCCGACGCGCGGGTCGTCCGCCTCCCGGGCAGGTCCTCAGCGCGTGGCGGGACCGGGTTCCGGCCGGACGCCCGCGGCCGTCGTGACGGCGGCGTCCTCGTCGCCGGTACGGCCGGTCTTCTTCGGCGCCGTCTCCTGGAGGAAGGACGCGGCCACCACGCACAGCAGCAGTCCGCCGAGTGCCAGGTAGAGGACGGTGTGGATGCCGTGGTGCTGGGCCAGGTATCCGGCGACGGACGGGGCCACGCCACCGCCGAAGATCTCCGCGACGCCCATCACGGTGCCCGCCGCGGCGGCCATCAGACCGGCGGGGACGGACTCCACGGTGACGGTTCCGGCGAGCAGGGCCAGACAGCCGTTGGCGCCGAAGGCGACGAAGAACAGCAGCAGGAACAGCAGCGGCACCACCGGCCCCTGGAGGATGAAGCCGACCAGCATGCACATCGCCATGAGCAGCGCGACGACGACCACGGGCTTGCGGCCGAACCTGTCGGACAGACCCGGAATGACCAGCTGGCCCGCGAAGGCGCCGAACCCGATGCCGGAGGCGATGACACCCATCTGGCTGGTCCCGATGCCCTGGTGGTCGACCAGGTAGCTCGGCACCATCGCGCTCAGCACGAAGATGCAGGTCATCGCGCCGCACAGGGCGAGGATGGCCAGCCGGATGTTCCGGTAGCGGAAGACGTCCAGCCAGCGGGTCTCGTCCTGGGTGGCGGGGGCGACGGCGGATTCGAAGGCCGGCAGCTGGTGGGGCTCCCGCATGGTCCGGAAGACGAACCAGGCCAGGACCAGGCCGGGGACCAGCATGAGACCGAAGACCCAGTGCCAGCTCGGCAGGACCCGTAGCAGCTGGGTGGCGATGATCGGGCCGAGGCCGATGCCGAACAGGGCGAAGGTGCTCTGCTGCATGCCCATGTTCAGTCCGCGGCGCTCCGGCCGGGACGCCTCCGCCGTGGCGGCCACCGCGGTCGGGGTGAAGGCGCCCTCGGTGACGCCCATGACGACCCGCACCATCAGGAGGCTGAGGAGTCCGCCGACGAGCCCCGTCAGCAATGAGCAGACCGAGAAGAACACGATCGAGCCGACCAGGATCCTGCGCCGGCCCAGCCGGTCGGAGAGGCCGCCCATGAGAAGGGAGGAACATCCCCAGGCCAGACCGAGAACCCCGATGATGTTCCCGAGGTCCTGATAGTCGAGCCCGAGTTCCTTCATCATCGAGGGGAACAGCGGGCTGATGATCCAGCGGTCCAGACCGACGAGGCCGAATCC
Organism: Streptomyces sp. NPDC001204; assembly: GCF_053598035.1. Taxonomy (NCBI): domain Bacteria; kingdom Bacillati; phylum Actinomycetota; class Actinomycetes; order Kitasatosporales; family Streptomycetaceae; genus Streptomyces; species Streptomyces sp. NPDC001204. The sequence continues at coordinate 97,505 of NZ_JBSFJL010000027.1, forward strand.
GAGGGAGAGCAGCACGACCGCCGAGCGTTCGTAGCGGACGTCGTATTCTCTGGGTCTCATGCCGCTCTCCCCTCGCGGTTCGCGCGGATTTCCGTGACCAGTTCCCCGGTGGTGAGTACCCGGCCGAAGAATGTGCTGATGGTCTTCTCCGTGGCCGCCTGGGCCTCCTCGCTGAGCGCCCCGGTGGCGTCGCCGACGAAAGCCACCTTGAAGTCCCGCATGTAGGCCCCCCGTGCGGTGGAGTCGCAGCAGACCTCGGTGAGGGTGCCGACGATGATCACGGTGTCCACCTCGCGCAGACCGGAGATGCTGGTCAGCACGTTCTCCAGTTGCGTGTTGTGGAAGGCGTCGTAGCGGTGCTTGACGACGACGACGTCCTGTTCCTCCGGCTTCAGGTCGTCGACGACCTGAGAACCGAAAGTCCCCTCGCGCATTCCAGCGCTCAGCAGTGCCGGGTTGTAGGTGGATTCCAGCGGAGACACATTGAATGTGTCCAGCAGAATGTGCCGGGTGTAGACGGCCGGAATACCGGCCGCCCGGCACTCGGCGATGACCTCCTGCATCCTGGGTATCCGCCGGCGCGCCATCGGCACTTCCATCGGATATCCCTCGAGAACAAAGTCGTTCTGCATGTCGATCACGAGCAGAGCCGTCTTCTGCGGATTCACGCGCCACATCGCGTTCAACGGATGAACTCCTCTTGCGTTTCGAATACGGAAGGCCGGAGAGCATGGCCCGAGGATTGGGCCAGAGCCTAACCGTGAAACGCACCCTCCCAGTCATAGGAATTCTTTATACCGTCGCGGGGGCGGTACCGAGTGTCCGCGGTCCGATCAGCCGGGGCCGTGCGGCGTCCGAAATGCTCTGCCCGGCGGGCGTCCCTACCAGGCCACCGGCAGCTCCAGGGGGAACCGCCTGATCGTCTGCTGGTCCCAGCGCACCTCCTCCGGCGGCACCGCGAGCCGCAGCCCGGGGAAGCGCTCCATGAGCCGTCCGACGGCCACTTCGAGCTCTGCCATGGCCAGAGGCATCGCGATGCACCGGTGCCCGCCCCAGCCGAACGTCATATGGGGGGAGTTCGGCCGGTCGACGTCGATGTCGTGCGGGTCCGTGTAGCGCTCCGGGTCGCGGTTCGCCGTCAGGTACGACACGTGGACGTAGTCGCCCGCCCGGATCAGCACACCACCCAGTTCCACGTCCTCGAGAGCCACCCGGGGGATGCCGACCCCCTTGCGGAACGGGATGTGGCGGAGCAACTCGTGCAGCACGTCGGTCAGGGTCTCGGGCCGGCTCCTGACACGTTCCGCCAGCTCGGGCCGGGTCAGGAGCAGATACACGATGTCGCTGATCTCGCAGGTCGCCGTGTCCTGGCCGCTGAGCGCCAGCATGAGCGTCATGACCGCCAGCTCCCGGTCGTCCAGCTGCTCCTTGCCGTCCCGCGCCGCGGCCATCGCGCTGATGATGTCGTCGCCGGGCGACTTCCGCCGCTGCGCGACGAGCTCGCCGAAGTAATCCGTCAGGTCCTTCTTGGCGCGCGCCGCGGCCTCCTTGGTGTCCGCGCCGACGACGAGCAGCTGGTGCACGGCCTTCTGGATCCGGGGCCATTCCGCCCGCTCGATGCCGAGGAGGTCCAGGACGGTGTGCTGGGGAAGCGGGTCGGACAGGTGCCGGATCAGGTCCGCCGGCGGGCCCTGCTTCTCCATGCGGTCCAGCAGATCGTCCGCGAGCCGGACGATCCGGGGACGCATGGCCTCCACCTGAGGCTGGGTGAACGCCTGTGAGGCCAGGTGACGGACGCGGCTGCTGTACGGCGGGTCCATCACGTTGATCGACTCGGGCGACACGATGGGCTCCGGCGTCATCCGGGGGTAGTCGCGGCCGATGATGCCCGCCCGGCTGAACCGCTGGTCGGTGGTCACCTGCTTCACGGCGTCGAAGCCGGTGACCAGCCAGGCGTCCGCGTCGCCGTAGCTCAGCCGGATCCGGGTGGGGGCGTCATGACGCATCAGGTCCGCGAGGGAGGGGTCGAACTCCAGGGCTTCGCTGAAGTCGAACGGGCAGACGGCCGTCTCGTTGTCCGTGGTCATCAGTCGGTTCCTTCTGGCATGGGGACGACGTCGGTGGTGTCCACGGCCCGGCGAGGGTTTCCGGCGAGCCTCGACGGCGCCGCCGACCGCAGAGCAGGCCGAGGCGGGCCGTCCCTCGTTGGCGATCGACACCGGGCCACCGCTGAGCGCGGCGGCCCATCCGCCGCCGAGCGGTGGGAAGGTGACGGAGGCGGTGGCATCCGGCCCCCGAGGTGCGCACGATCCTCCGGGACGGCGGACGGAGCGCGCGCCGGGCCGGCACCCCGGTGAGTGCGGGCGCCAGGGCCGCCGCGGCCCCATGTCGTTGCCTCCTTGCTGATGGAAACACGCGAGCCGGTGACCCGCTCCGTCAGTGCAGCCAGGTGGGCTAACAAGCCTCTGAGCGACGGCGGCGCCGATATCGGAAGCCCACCGCCGGCGCATCCTTGACAGCTGTCTGTCATGCAGCGTGCAATATATTGCATGCCAGTGCCACAGAGCCGGGGGCTCGTCTCCAGGTCACTCCTTCGCGACAACGCCTACCGGGCCATCCGGGACGCCATCGTCGACGGCACCCTCGCACCGGGGGAGCGCCTCAACGACAGCGACCTGGTGGAGTGGCTGGGCGTCAGCCGCACACCGGTGCGGGAGGCCCTGGCACGTCTGGAGCAGGCCGGTCTGGTGCGGACGAAGCCCGGCCGCTACACCATGGTCAGCCCCCTGGACGTCCGGGCGGCGCGCGCGGCCCAGTCGGTGACGGCGGCCATGCACGACCTCGCCGTCCGCGAGGCTATGCCCAACCTGTCCGCCGCCGAGCTGGACGCCATGCGCGAGGCCAACGCGCGCTTCGCCGACGCTCTGCGCCGCAACGACGTCGACGCGGCGATCGACGCCGACGACGCCTTCCACGGCGTCGCCGTCACCGCCTGCGCCAATCCGGCCGTCCGCTCGGTCCTGGAGCAGTTCACGCCGGTACTGCGGCGCGTGGAGAGACTGCGCTTCTCCTCACTGTGCGGCCGCGGCTCGGTCGCCCAGCACGACCGGATCGTCGCGTTGTGCGAGGCCGGAGACGTCGAGGGGGCCGTGGCCGCCACCCGCACCAACTGGCAGACGCTGCTGCCGCTGCTCGACACCCTGCTCCCCGACACCGACTAGGAGCCACAGATGTCCCTTGAGTCCTTCGAGCGCACCCCCCTGCTGTTCGGCCCCAGCCCCGTCCACCCGCTGGACCGGCTCAGTGACCATCTCGGCGGTGCCCGTATCTGGGCCAAGCGGGAGGACTGCAACAGCGGGCTGGCCTTCGGCGGCAACAAGACCCGCAAACTCGAGTACCTGGTCCCCGACGCGCTCCGCAAGGGCGCGGACACCCTGGTCAGCATCGGCGGCGTCCAGTCCAACCACACCCGGCAGGTGGCCGCGGTCGCCGCGAAGATGGGCCTGAAGGCCGTCCTGGTCCAGGAGAGCTGGGTCGACTGGCCGGACGCGGTCAACGACAAGGTCGGCAACATCCTGCTGTCCCGCCTCATGGGCGCCGACGTACGCCTGGTCCAGGCGGACTTCGGCATCGGGTTCAAGGACAGCTGGCACCAGGCACTGGAGGACGTCCACGCCGCCGGCGGCACTCCGTACGCCATCCCCGCCGGAGGCTCCGACCATCCCCTGGGCGGCCTCGGCTTCGCCAACTGGGCCTACGAGGTCCAGCGGCAGGAACGGGAACTCGGCGTCTTCTTCGACACGATCGTGGTGTGCAGCGTCACCGGCAGCACGCACGCGGGCATGATCGCCGGCTTCGCGGGCCAGGACCGGCCGCGCCGCGTGCTGGGCATCGACGCCTCGGCCAAGATCGACGAGACCCGCGCCCAGGTGGAGAAGATCGCCCGCAACACCGCCGAACTCATCGGTCTCGGCCGGGAGTTGCGTGACGACGAGATCATCGTCCTGGAGGGCTGGGCCGGCGACTTCTACGGCATCCCCGTCCAGTCCACCCTGGACGCCATCCGCCTCACCGGCCGCCTCGAAGGCATGATCATCGACCCCGTCTACGAGGGAAAGTCCATGGCCGGACTGATCGACCTCGTCCGACGCGGAGACATCCCCAAGGACTCCAACGTCCTGTACGCCCACCTGGGCGGCCAGCCCGCACTCAACGCCTACAGCGGCGCCTTCCACTGACCCGGGAAGGCACCCGGTTCCACCGCGGAACCTGATCGGGTGACACCCCGCCACCGACGCATGGTCCCGGGGCCGACGACGGCCTGGCCCGGGGCCATGGGGCAGGCGGAGGTGAGGCTCTGGGGGCAGTGGGTCAGGCAGCGGTGCGGTTTCGGTGGGCTGAGGGGGCTGAGGGGGCTGAGGGGGCAGAGGGGGCTGTGGGCCCCGCGGGCCGGGGATCGGACGGGCGATGCGGCCTCGGCGGGCCCGGGGAGTCGGACGGCGGTCCGGCTTCGGCGGGTCATGGGTCAGGCGGTGCCGGGGCCCCTCCCCGCCCGAGACCAGACGGGCGATGCAGCCTTGGCGGGGGTCGGACGGCGGTGAGGTTCCGGCGGGCCATGGGCCACATGGTGCTGCGGGCCCCTGAGGGCTGGGGATCGCACGGGCAGTGCGGCCCCGGTGGGCCGAGGCAGACGGCGGTGTGGCTCCGGCGGGCCATGGGCCAGAGGGTGCTGCGGGCCCCTGTGGGTGGGGGGTTGGGGGCGTTGCGAGCCCCCAGCGGGCCGGGACAGATGGGCGGTGCGGCTGCGGCGGGCTGAGGGGGTCAGACGGTGCTGCGGGCCCACCGAGCCCGGGGCCGGAGCGGCGATGCGGGCTCGGTGGGCCGGGGGTCAGACGGCTGTGCGGCCGCCGTCCGCGGGCAGCACCGCGCCCTGGACGAAGCTCGCGGCATCGCTGGCCAGGTAGGCGATCGCCTCGGCGATCTCCTCCGGTGCGGCCGGGCGCCCGGCCGGGGCTTCCGCGGCCAGGGCGTCGAGGGCCTCGCCCATTCCCACGGTGCTCTCCGTACGGGTCGGACCGGGCTCCACGGCGTTGACCCGCACCCCGCGGGGGCCGAACTCGGCGGCCCACGCCTTGGTCAGCAGGTTCAGCGCCGCCTTGCTCGACCCGTACAGCGCCATCCCGGAGACGCCGTACTCCGCGACCATGGTGCTGACGTTCACGATCGCGCCGTGTCCGCGTGCCGCCATCGCCGGGGCGAGGGCCGCCACCAGGTGGAACGGCGCCTTCACGTTCAGGTCGTAGACGGTGTCGACCTCGTCCTGCGGCGTCTGCTCCGTGGGGCCGAACGGGTACACGCCGGCGTTGTTGACGAGGATGTCCACCCGGCCACCGCCCGCGCCGACGGCTTCCCCGGCCAGTTGCCGCACCGACTCCGCGGTGCTCAGGTCGGCGGCGACGAAGTCGGCTCTGCCGCCGCGGTCGCGGATGCCGGCGACCACGGCCTCGCCGCGGGTGCGGTCCCGGCCCGCGACCAGGACGTGCGCGCCCCGCTCGGCGAGCAGCGCCGCGGTGGCGGCTCCGATGCCGCTGGTCGCTCCGGTCACCAGGGCTACGCGTCCGGTCAGTTCAAAAGGACCCATGAGTGTCGTTCTCCGCGGTGAGACAAGTCCGGCACGAGATTCCGTTCCGCCTCATCGGCACTTCCGCCGCCCGACATGAGGCCGGGCGCCGGTGGCGCGTGCGGCCAATGGTGGGACTGCGCCTCACGACGAGCCGCCACAAAGCGAGGTACCGATGACCGAAACACGCGAGAACCGGGAAACGCCACGTACGACGTGCTCGTGCTGGGGGCCGGTCCGGTCGGCCAGAAAGCCGCCGCCCGCGCCGGCGCTGCCGGCCTCACCCCGTGGCCACCGTGGAGCGGGAACTCGTCGGCGGCGAATGCTCGTACCGGGCGAGTGTCCCCAGCAAGGCGCCGCTGCGGCCGGTCGTCGCAGTCGCCAACCCCCGCCGCGTGGAGGGCGCCGTCAAGCCGTCACCAGCCGGCTCGACACCGACCAAGTCTTCGCCCGCCGCGACCACTACGTCGCCGACTGGGACGACAGCGGGCAGGCCGAGTGGTTCAAGCCGATCGGCGCGGACCTGTTCCGTGGGCGGGGCCGGATCGACGGTCCCCGCCAGGTCACCGTCACCCGCGACGACGGTGCGTGGCAGACCCTCACCGTCCGGCACGCGGTGGCCGTCGCCACCGGCAGCCGGCCACGGCCGGACCCCCGCACCTGCCGCCGACTGGGCGGACACGCTTGACCGGCGCCCGGTCGCGGCCGGGCGGCGCGGACGCCGGCCGGCAGTCAGGGGGCTTGGCGTGTGCCCGGCAGCGGTCCAGCGCGGCACGGGCCTTGCGGCTCCTGTGCGCTGGTCGTCGTGCGTGCGGCTCTGAGGGTGCCGTCCGGCCCCGCGGTGATGGCCACGCCCGTACTGATCCGGCCGAGGGTCGCCCGCAGCCATGCGCTGTCCTCCCCGCTGGCGGGTTCCAGCCGCATCCGCCGGGCCCGCAGCGGCACCATGCGCAGGTCCGCGAGCCGTCCCGTGGCAGCCGTGAGCGAGGCGAAGTAGGCGATCCGCAGGTCGTCGCGGTACTGCTCGTAGCCGGAGATGCCCTCGTAGTCGTCGATGAAGTCGCCGCAGCCGTACAGGATCAGCCGGTCGCGGTACACCTCGACGGGACGGGGGTGGTGCGAGGAGTGCCCGTGGACGACGTCGACACCGCCGTCGACCAGCGCGCGGGCGAAGCGGATCTGCTCCCGGGGGACGTGGTAGCCCCAGTTGGACCCCCAGTGCACCGAGACGACCACGAGGTCACCCGGAGACCGCACCCGCCGGACGCGCTCGACGACCGCCGCGGCCGCCTCCGCAGTCGCCGCGGGGACGTACGCGACACCGGCGAGGTCCGCCGTCGCCGCCCAGCTCCCCGGTATGCCGCTGGACGTCATCCCCAGGGCGAACACCAGCACGCGGACCCCGTCCGCGACCGGGCACTCCGCGGGCGCGTACGCCGACTCCGCGTCCCGGCCGGCGCCCGCCACCGGCAGTCCCGCACCCGTCAGGGAGTCCAGCGTCTCCAGCAGCCCCGCACGGCCGAAGTCCAGCGTGTGGTTGTTGGCCAGGACGCAGACGTCGGGCCGGGCCGCCTCCAGGGCGGGCAGGTTGGCCGGGTGCATCCGGTAGTGGACCTCTTTCTCCGGCGCGAACGCGTCGCCGCGGGTCACGGACGTCTCCAGATTCACGATCCGTACGTCCGGGGCGGCGGCCGCCAGCACCGGCAGGGCCTCGCCCCACGGCCAGGCCGGTGGGACCGGGGCCGGAATCGGGCCGCTCGCCGTCTCCGCCAGCTCCACGTAGGACCGGGCGTCGTGGACCCAGGCCTCCCGCAGGGCCGGATCGCCGGGGCACGGGAGGATCTGGTCGACGCCGCGGCCGAGCATCACGTCGCCGCACAGGAACAGCGTCACCACGCCGCCGCGCATACCCCCACAGTAGTGGCCGGACGGCACGTCACCGTCCGGTGCGGCTACCTGCGGCGGCCGCACCGCCGCCGGCCGGCGGGGCGTGGACACGGCCAGGACGCGCGGTCGGTGACCAGGCCCAGCCCGATGGCGAGCAGCCAGGAGTCCTTCGCGAGCGGGATGCCCTGCTGGGTGGGCAGCGGGCTGCCCTTGGCGTGGGTGCCGGGCGTGCGCAGGTAGAGCCCGACCAGGCCCGAGGAGAACGCCGTCAGCCCCGCCCCGGCGATGCCGCTGGGCACCAGCGGTGTCAGCAGCGCCGCGCCCAGTGTCACCTCCGCGGTGCCGAGAAGCCGGGTGAAGCGGTGAGGGGAAAGCCTGCGCAGGAACGGATAGGCGTGGGTGGCCATCGCGTGCAGGCCCTCCTCCGTCTGCTCGTCCGCCGAGAGCTTGCCCAGTCCCGAATGGAGAATGAACACCCCGGTCGCCAGCCGTGGAGCGATGTGGTGGGCCTTCAGTGGCAGTTCCATGGGTTCCTCCCGTCGAGAGGTCAGGCGTGGTCGACGAGTTGCGCGAATCCGCGCCGGCGTGCGCAGTTGGCGCAGCAGAAGAAGCGTCCGTCGGCCTGGAGACCGTGGCCGAGGATGCGGCACTCGCAGTTGTCACAGGTCGGGGCGATCCGCTGGGCCGCGCACTCGAGGCTGTCGAAGATGTGGACGGCGTCGCCCGCGCGGACCTCGAACGCCATCTCGTAGTCGTTGTCGCAGACCTCGCACACTGCCATGAGCCTTCACTCCTCGCTGTACCGGACCGGTGCCCCGGCGTCGGATCGGGCCGCGGATCCCTGGAGTCGGGTCGCGTATCCCGAGCCGTATTCCACCAACGGCACCTGCCGGACCGGCCGCCGCGGCACAACCACTCCGACGGACCTCACGCCCCACAAGCCCGGCCGGTGCGTATCAGCGTCCCGCCCTTCGCCGGGCGACCTCGGCGAGCGTGGCCCAGTCGCGCTCGGACCAGCCCGCCGCGACGGCTTCGAGCAGCGCGTCCCGTACGAGGCTGCCGGTGGGCAGGGCCATGTCGCGCCGATGCGCCGCCGACAGGGCGAGGCCCACGTCCTTGAGCCCGAGCCGGGTGGTGAACCCCGGTGGCTCGTAGCGCTGTTCGGCCATGAGCCCGCCGTAGGTGCCGTAGACCGGTCCGGGGAACAGCGTCCCGCTGATCAGCTCGACGAACGCGGCGGCGTCGACGCCGTACGACTCCACCAGCGACGTCGCCTCCGCCGTGGCCTCGATCGCGGCGGCCAGCAGGAAGTTGACCGCGATCTTGACGACGTTGGCCCGTGCCGGGTCGTCCCCCAGTTCCCAGATCCGCCCGGCCAGCGGTGCGAGCACGGGCCTTGCCAGGTCCAGTGCCTCGGGGGCGCCGGCGGCCAGGACGTTCAGCTTCCCGGCCGCCGCCACGTCGGCCCGGCCCAGCACCGGCGCCGCCACGTATCCGATGCCCCGCCGCGTGTGCCGCTGTTCCGCCTCGGAGGCGAAGCCCGCCGACACCGTCGCCAGGTTCACGTGCACACGGCACTCGGCGCCGTCCAGCACCCCACTGTCCAGGATGAGCGACCGGACGCCGGCGTCGTCGGACAGCATGCTCATCACCACGGGGAGCCCGAACACCTCCACGAGGTCCGCCGCGGCCTCCGCTCCGTCCTCGCGCAGTTCCTCGACGGCGGGCCGCGATCTGTTCCACACCACCACGCGGTGCCCGGCGGCCAGCAGCCTGCGCGCCATCGGACGGCCCATCGTGCCGAGCCCGACGAACCCGATCCCATCCATCCCTGTCGCTCCTCTCCCGTCCCCGGTCGCTCCGTGCGGACCCTTGGTCACGCCGGGTGACGATCATCTTGCTCCCGGTGTGCTCCGGCGTGCCGTCATGACCGCCCACGCGCAACCGAACGGAGCAGTGGGGACTGCGTCGCCCGACGCTCAGGGGTCGTCATCCGCGCGGCCCGCTCGTGCGGTCGGGCGCGAACCGGGTCGAAGCCGTCGGCGAGATCACGCGCGCACACGGCGCGAAGGCGTGGCGGAGGAGGGCGGAGGGCGTCCGCACGCGGAGGCGGTGCGCCGGCGCCCTCACACTCGGCGGGTCCGGGCCCTTCGTGGGGCGGCTGCACCGCGCCGCCGCGCGGATGGGCGGGCTGCGGCGGACGCCGGCGGTGCGCATCCGGGGCGCCTGGGCGTGGGCCGGGCGCCGAGCGGGGCGTCCGAGCATGGAGGATCCCCGTGCTGACCCGCGAGGGCGCGGGTCAGCACGGGGTGCGGCGGCATTTCTTGTTCGGCGTCCCGGAAGGCCGCGACGGGACTGTGTGTGCGGGCAGTCGCCGGGTTCGGTCAGCGCTGGACCGTGATGCCCTTCGGGTTGAGGTGGGAGATGTTGCCGCTCTCGGTCCCGTCCGAGGGGTCGATCACGCAGTCGATGAGCGCCGGGGTGCCCGAGGCCAGGGCTTCCCGCAGGGCGGTGGCGACCTCGTCGGGTGTCGTCGCCTGGTAGCCCTTGCCGCCGAACGCCTCGATCATGAGGTCGTGGCGGGCCTTGAGGGCGGTCGGCGCGGGGTCCGCGGAGGTGGAGGCCTCGTCACCGCGGTAGACGCCGCTGTTGTTGAGGACGACGGTGACGATGGGCAGGTTGTAGCGGCAGACGGCCTCGATCTCCATGCCGCTGAACCCGAAGGCGCTGTCGCCCTCGATGGCGACCACGGGGTCTCCGGTCTCGACGGCGGCGGCGATGGCGTAGCCCATGCCGATGCCCATGACGCCCCAGGTACCGCTGTCCAGCCGGTGGCGCGGTATCCGCATGCCGATCGTGTTGCGGGCCAGGTCGAGCGCGTTGGCGCCCTCGTTGACGACGTAGGCACGGGGGTTCTCCGCCAGGACGTCGCGGATCACCTGGAGCGCGCCGAGGAACTTCATCGGGTGTGCGGTCTTCGCGGCGTCGAGGCGCTTGGCCATCTTGGCCGCGTTCTGCGCGGAGCGCGCCGCGAGTTCCTCCCGCCACTTCTGCGCGGCCGGGATCCGGCCGGGCTTGCTCCGCTCGACCAGGGCCTCCATCACCGACGCGACGTCGCCGACGAGCGGGGCCGCGATGGGCTGGTTGCTGTCCATCTCGGTGGCCGCGATGTCCACCTGGATGAACTTGGCCGACGGGTCCCACTGGGGTGCCTCGCCGTGCCCGAGCAGCCAGTTCAGGCGCGCGCCGACGAGCATCACGACGTCCGCCCTGCGCAGGGCCAGTGACCGGGCGGTGGCCGCCGACTGCGGGTGGTCGTCGGGCAGCAGGCCCTTGGCCATCGACATGGGCAGGTAGGGCACGCCGGTCGTCTCGACGAACTCCCGGATCTGCTCGTCCGCCTGCGCGTACGCCGCGCCCTTGCCGAGGACGACCAGAGGCCGCTCCGCGCCGGCGAGCAGGTCGATCGCGCGGTCCACGGCCGCGGGTTCGGGCAGCTGGCGCGGCGCCGGGTCCACGACCTCCCACAGCGACGCGGTCGCCTGCTCCTTGTCGACGACCTCTCCGAGCACCGCGGCCGGGATGTCGAGGTAGACCCCTCCGGGACGCCCGGAGACCGCGGTGCGGATCGCGCGGGCCACCCCGCGGCCGATGTCCTCGGCCCGGTGGACCCGGTAGGCGGCCTTGACGAAGGGCTTCGCCGCCGCCAGCTGGTCCATCTCCTCGTAGTCGCCGCGCTGGAGGTCGACCAGGTGCCGCTCGCTGGATCCGGAGATCTGGACCATGGGGAAGCAGTTCGTGGTGGCGTTGGCGAGGGCCACGAGTCCGTTGAGGAAGCCGGGGGCGGAGACCGTCAGGCAGATGCCCGGCCGCTTCGTGAGGAATCCGGCCGCCGCCGCCGCGTGCCCGGCGTCGCTCTCGTGGCGGAAGCCGATGTAACGCATGCCCGACGCCTGCGCGACGCGCGCCAGGTCGGTGATCGGGATGCCGACGACGCCGTAGACGTTCTTGACGCCGTTGCGCCTGAGCGCTTCGACGACCAGGTGGATCCCGTCGGTGAGAGCGGCCGGACCGTCAGTGTCCCCCAGCCCTGTTTCCGGCAAGGAAGCGTTGGTCATGGTCGGGATCCTCCCTGAATGTCACGAATGGCTTCGGGAATACTGTATTCAGTATCCCCGAGGTTGGATGCGCTAGCAAGGATTCGCGTGGGGCGGTGTTCCCGGTCCGCGTGCCGCGGGGGCCGTCGCGAGGTCGCGAGCCGCGGCGGATCGGACGCCAGTGCGGCGTGTCGCCGCCGCGTTGTCAGTGACATGCTGGAAAATGCCGCGGGAAAGAGAGATCAACATCGCCCGAGCTGGGTAAGTGATCTTCAGTCCCAGCATCGAGGAAGGCCCCCGCTGATGCAGTCCATACCCGGCCCGGCCCGCGCCGTCGTCCTGCACCACCACAGCCGTGCCGGTGCCGCCCTCAGCCCCACGGGTGCTGACCTGCTGCGCATCGTCTCCGACCCGGCCACGCTCGTGTTCCTCACCGTGCACGCGGGCGGACGCCGCAGGTACAGCTACTGGCAGCCGTTCGACCCCCGCACCGGCCGGGGAAGCTGCTACGTCGCGCTGCCCACGGACGTGTGCGACATGCTGCACTCCAGCGGACGGATCACGCTCGGCGAGCCCCTCGTCGACTCCACCAGGACCACCTACCGCGTCGGACTCGCGGACACCCCGGCCGCGCCGCGCCGCCCCCTGCGGACGAGCGTCCTCGCGGCGTGACCGAGGGGGCCGGCGGTATGGGCTGCCGGCCCCCTCGGTCCTGCCGTCGCGTCGGACGGCGTCGTGTCGTGGATCCTGTCCGGTTCATCGCGTCGCGCTCCGTCCGGCGGGCCGGATCCGCGGTGGCGCGCCGCGCCTCCGTGCGCGCGTGCTCAGTGTCCGAGGCCGCTCTTCGGCCGCTCCTTGGCGGCGCGGGCCTTGCCCCGCGCCTCCAGTGCGGCACCCTTGGCCGCCGTGGTCTCGTTGCCGAGCGCGTGCGCCATCTTCCTCACGGCCTTCCCGACCACCTGCTCGGCCGTGGCCCTGGCCTTCTCTCCGGCGCTCATGTCGGTCCTTTCCCTGGCGCTCACCCACCCGCCTGCCCGCGACCCCGGGGCGGAAACCGTCCGTCGCGAGGGTGGGGGCCCGGTGGCGCCGGCGCCGTCCGCGGTCCACGCGGCCCCTGGGTTATGTGAACTGGGTCACAGCCGGTGTGCGTCCTGTGCGGGGCGGTGCGTCGGTAGACTGTAGACGAAAGTCAATCTCACTCCCAGGCTCGGTCGGGCCGCTGATCAGGGGATGGAAGCCATGCTCTCCGCGGGTTTGCCGAGCGGAACCGTGCCGAAGCTGGAGCGGCCGGGACCGCTGCGCGAGCGGGTCTACGAGGCCCTCCTCGAACTCATCATCACCAGGGTGCTCAAGCCCGGTCAGCACTTGATCGAGACCGAGCTCGCCGGGCAGCTCGGCGTCTCCCGCCAGCCCGTGCGTGAGGCGCTCCAGCGGCTCAACACCGAGGGATGGGTCGATCTGCGCCCGGCCCAGGGCGCGTTCGTGCACGAGCCCACCGAGGACGAGGCCGACCAACTGCTCGTCGTACGCGGCCTGTTGGAGGCCGAGGCGGCGCGGCTGGCGGCGGCCGGGGCCGGAGGCGAGGCACCGGCGCGGCTGCGCGAGCTGTGCGAGGAGGGCGAGCGGGCCCTGCGGTCGGACGACGTCGACGCGGTGGTCGCCGCCAACGCCGCCTTCCACGCGTACGTCATGGAACTCGCGGCGAACTCCGTGCTCGCCGAACTGTCCGCTCAGGTGGACCGCCGCATGCGCTGGTTCTACACGCCCATCGCGCGGACCCGCGGCGAGCACTCCTGGCGCGAGCACCGCGAGTTGATCGACGCGATCGAGGCCGGGGACGAGCAGCGCGCCCAGCAGCTGATGCGGGCGCACACGGAGCAGACCCGCGTCACCTACCACGAGCGCGCCGGCTCCGGGGAGTGACAGCGGCACCGCGCGGCGCGGGCCAGGTGCCCGCACCGCCCGGCGGCAACGGTCGGGGGGCGCCACCGCGAAGGTGGCGCCCCCTCAACGTCGGATCAAACCGTGGATCGCCGGGCGGTCACCCGTCGGCCGGAAGCAGTCCGGCGGCCCTGGCCCAGCGGTACTTCGCGCCGAGAGCGGCCACCGGCTGTTCGGTGGTGTAGGGATAGGCGACGACCCCGCGCTCGAACAGGTAGGCGCTGGCCGCCTCCACCTCGGTGTCCCCGGCGAGTGAGGCCACCACCGGCTTGTGGATCCCCTTGGCCCGCGCCTCGGCGACCACCCGCGCGGTCAGTTCGGCGAAGACCATCGGCGGGGTGACGATGGTGTGCCAGTAACCGAGGATCAGGGCGTGCACCCGCGGGTCCGCGAGACCGAGACGGATCGTCGCCTCGTAGGTGGAGGGAGGCTCGCCACCCGTGATGTCGATCGGGTTGCCGGCCGCGCCGAACGGCGGGATGTACCGCATGAACGCCTCGTCGAGGTCGTCCGGGATCTCCATCAGCCTCAGCCCGTTGTCCACGCAGGCGTCGGAGAGCAGCACGCCGGAGCCGCCGGCGCCGGTGATGATGACGACGTTCTCGCCCTGCGGGGTGGGCAGGACGGGCAGCGCCCGCGCGTACTCGAGCATCTCGTTCAGGCCCGGGGCGCGGATCACGCCGGCCTGCCGCAGGATGTCGTCGTACACGGCGTCGTCGCCGGCCAGGGCTCCGGTGTGGGAGCCGGCGGCCTTCGCTCCGGCCGAGGTGCGCCCGGCCTTGAGCACCACGATCGGCTTCTTCGGCACGGTCTCGCGGGCGGCCTCGACGAACGCCCGGCCGTCCTTGAGGTCCTCCAGGTGCATCGCGATGCACTTGGTGTTCGGGTCCTCTCCGAAGTAGGTGAGCAGGTCGTCCTCGTCGATGTCCGACTTGTTGCCGAGGCCCACGATCGCGGAGACGCCGGTCTTGGTGGTGCGGGCGAAGCCGAGGATCGCCATGCCGATGCCACCGGACTGGGAGGTCAGCGCCACCGGGCCCTTGACGTCGTACGGGGTGCAGAACGTGGCGCACAGATCCTGCCACGGCGAGTAGTAGCCGTAGATGTTCGGTCCCAGCAGCCGTACGCCGTGCTCCCGGGCGATGGCGACGATCCGGTCCTGGAGTTCGTGCTCGCCGGTCTCGGCGAATCCGGACGGGATCAGTACGGCGTTGGGTATGCCCTTGGCGCCGACCTCCTCCAGCGCGGTGGGCACGAACTTCGCCGGGATCGCGAAGACGGCCACATCCACCTCGCCCGGGATGTCCAGGACGGACGCGTGCGCCTTGCGACCCTCGATCTCGTCGGCCTTCGGGTTGACCGGGTGGATGTCGCCCGCGAACCCGCCGTCGATGAGGTTGCGCATCACCGAGTTGCCGATCTTGCCGGCCTCGGAGGAGGCGCCGATCACCGCCACCGACCGGGGCTGCATCAGCCGTGTCATCGCCGTCAGGATCTCCTCACGGCTGTACTTCGGCCGCGGGGCCGGCGCGTTCTCGGCGAGGATCACGCGGATGTCGGCCGCGAGCGCGCCCTCGGGCGTGGCGATCACCGGGTTGAGGTCCACCTCGGCGATCTCCGGGAAGTCCGTGACGAGTTGGGAGACCCTGCGGATCTGCTCGGCCAGCGCCTCGCGGTCCACCGCGGCCGCGCCGCGCACGCCGCGCAGGATCTCGGCCGCCCCGATCGAATCCAGCATGGAGGCCGCCTCGTCCTCGGCGACCGGCGCCAGCCGGAAGGTCACGTCCTTGAGGACCTCGACCAGCACCCCGCCCAGACCGAAGGCGACGACCTTGCCGAAGGTGGGGTCGGTGACCGCCCCGATGATGACCTCCTGGCCCGGCGGCAGCATCTGCTGCACCTGCACGCCGGTGATCCGGGCCTCGGGGTCGTACTCCTTGGCGTTGCCGATGATCCGGTCGAACGCCGCACGCACCTCTTCCGCCGTGTGCAGACCGACGACCACCCCGCCGGCGTCGGTCTTGTGCAGGATGTCGGGGGAGACGATCTTCAGGACGACCGGCCCGTCGAAGGCGTCGGCGTGGGCCACCGCCTCGTCCGCGTCGCGCGCCAGGGCCTCGCCGGGGGTGGCGATGCCGTACGCTTCGGCGATCCGCTTGCCTTCGGGCGCGGTCAGGGCGCTGCGGCCCTCGGCGCGCACGGTGGCGAGCACCCTCGCCACGGTGTCGCGGTCGGCTGAGGCATGGTTCAGGGGCATCGCTCAGATCACTCCGTTCGTCTTGAGGAGCTTCAGTTCCTCGTCGTCGAGGCCCAGTTCGCCCGCGTAGACCTCTTCGTTGTGCTCGCCGAGCAGCGGGGAGCTGGTGATGGTCACGGGGGAGTCGGACAGCTTCAGGGGCGAGCCGACGGTCTTGAAGGTGCCGCGCTCGGGGTGCTCGACCGGGACGATCATCTCGTTGGCGGCCAGCGACCGGTCCTCGATGATCTCCTTGGTGGACAGGATCGGGCCGCAGGGGATGCCGTGGGAGTTGAGGGCCTCCAGCACCTCCCACTTGGGCAGGGTGCTGCTCCACTCCTCGATCAGCTGGAACATCTTGTCCAGCTTGGGCAGCCGGGCCTCGGGGGTGGCCCAGTCGGGGTCCTCGGCCAGTTCCGGGCGGTTGATCAGCTCGGTGATGGGCTTCCAGCCGGGCGGCTGCACCACGATGTACACGTAGTCGTTGGGGCCTCCCGGCGCGCACTTGACCGCCCAGCCGGGCTGGCCGCCGCCGGAGGCGTTCCCCGAGCGCGGCACCTCCTCGCCGAAGTCCTCGTTCGGGTACTCGGCGAGCGGGCCGTGCGTCAGGCGCTGCTGGTCGCGCAGCTTCACCCGGCAGAGGTTGAGCACCGCGTGCTGCATGGCCACGTTGACCCGCTGGCCGCGCCCGGTGCGCTCGCGCTGGAAGAGCGCCGCGAGGATGCCGGCGACGAGGTGGACCCCGGTCCCCGAGTCGCCTATCTGCGCGCCGGTGGCCGTCGGCGGGCCGTCCTCGAAGCCCGTGGTCGCCATCGAGCCGCCCATGGCCTGCGCGACGACCTCGTACGCCTTGAAGGTGGTGTACGGGCCTTCGCCGAACCCCTTGATGGAGGCGTACACGATCCGCGGGTTGATCTCCTGGATGCGGTCCCAGGTGAAGCCCATGCGGTCGACGGCGCCCGGTCCGAAGTTCTCGACCATGACGTCGGAGCGCCGGATCAGCTCGGTGAGCAGTTCCTTGCCGCGTTCGGTCTTGGTGTTGAGGGTGATGCTCCTCTTGTTGCAGTTGAGCATCGTGAAGTAGAGGGAGTCGGCGTCGGGGAGGTCCCGCAGCTGCCTGCGGGTGATGTCGCCGGTCGGCGCCTCCAGCTTGACGACGTCCGCACCGAGCCAGGCGAGCAACTGGGTGGCGGAGGGGCCTGACTGGACGTGTGTCATGTCGAGGACGCGCACGCCCTCAAGAGCCCTGGTCATGGGGATCACCTCACTTGTACACGGTTTGGTGCGTCTGGCCGTACGGGAGTCGCCGAGCCCTCCCCTCCTGAATGCCGGCGTTCTGCACACGGACGGCCTGAATCAGACGCGTCCTGCATACAGGCAACGAATACTGTATGCAATCATCGGCCGACCGGACGCCGGCTGTCCAGTCGCCTGCAGCGATTTTGCTCGGTCGGTGGATTCGTGCGCTCAGGGGTGGTCGGCGCTCCGGGTGGAGAGCATACTGTATGCAATCCGCGTCGGAAGTGACTTCAAGGGGCCGCCCCATGTCGTACCGCACCGCTCTCTCCCACGCCGTGAGCAGCGTCATCGAGCCCGGGGCCGAACGGGTCCGCACGCACGGCGTGTTCCCCCGGGCCTCGGTCGCCGCGCTGGGGCACTCCGGACTGCTGGCGCTCACCGTCTCCGACGATCTCGGCGGCCAGGGGCTCGGTCTGGCGGAGGCCGCCGAGGTGGTGGCCGAGGTGTCCCGGGCCTGCCCGGCCACCGGTGCCGTGCTCAGGTCCCACTACGCCGCCGTCGCGGTCATCGAGGCCCACGGCATCCACTGGGTGCGCCGGAAGATCGCCACCGGGCACCACCTGAGCACCCTCGCCCTGGCGGAGGCCGTCGAGTCCGGTGAGCACGGCGCGCCGCCCGGTCCGCCCTCGACGGCGACGCGCACGGGCGACGTGGTGGCGCTGCGCGCCCGGAAGCACAACGTGGTCGGGGCGGGGGAGGCCGACAGCTACGTGTGGTCCTCCCGGCCGGCCGACGGGCGCGACGGGCTGACGCTCTGGCTGGTGCCGGCCGACGCCCAAGGGCTGTTCGTGCCCGCACGGCCGGACGGGGAGGGCCCGCGCGGCAGCGCGTCGTCCACCGTCCGAGCCGACCCCGTCCTGGTGCCGGCGGGCGCGATGCTCGGGCCGAGCGGCGGCGGGATCAGCACCGTGCTGGACGCGGTGCTGCCGTGGCTGGCGGCACTGCCGGCCCCGGGTGCGGCGGTCGCCCGGCCGGTCGCGGCAGAGGTGCGTGTGTAGCCGCCGCCTCACGGTGTCGTGGAGCCTGGAACGGCACGCTCCATGAGTCTGAACACTGTATACAAACTGCAAGCAGGCGATTATGCTGCGGGAGCGTTGTCCGTGCACCGACCAGGTCGGCGGAAGCGGCTGTGCCGCTGGTCACCGCCTCTGCGCATCCGCAGACGAGGGGCAAGGGTTCATGTGTTCGCGAAACCAAACTCGTACGACAGCGGCGAGGGCCTCGCGCTCGACCTCCGCGCATGCCGGTGACTGGGGGCGATCATGACCGCAAGCGTGAGTGACGTACCGGTGCGAGCCGCGATCAGCGCGATCGTGGCCGCCCATCGCGGCCAACGCGGCGCGCTGCTGCCGATACTGCACGCCATCCAGTCGGAACTCGGCCATGTGCCGCAGGAGTGCGTCGCGCAGCTCGCCGACGAACTCAACCTGTCCCGGGCGGACGTGCACGGGGTGGTCTCCTTCTACCACGACTTCCGCCGCGAACCGGCGGGCCGCACCACCGTGCGCATCTGCCGGGCCGAAGCCTGTCAGGCCCTCGGCGCGGACGCCCTGGTGGCCTGTGCCCGCGACCGGGTCGGCCTCGCACCGGGGGAGACGGCGGCAGACGGCTCGGTCACCGTGGAACAGGTCTTCTGCCTCGGCAACTGCGCGCTGGGGCCGTCCATCCAGGTGAACGACGCCCTGTACGGGCGAGTGGGCGTGGACCGTCTGCGCTCGATCCTCGACGAGGCGGTGTCGCCGTGACCATGGCTTCCAACTCTCCGGTGACGGTGTACGTCCCCCGCGACTCGGCGGCACGGTCCGTGGGAGCCGACGCGGTCGCGGACGCCCTCCGACAGGCCGCCGCCGGCCAGGACCGGCCGGTCGAAGTGGTGCGCAACGGCTCCCGCGGCATGCTCTGGCTGGAGCCGCTCGTCGAGGTGGTGACACCCGTCGGCCGGATCGGCTACGGACCGGTGGCCCCGTCGGACGTGGAGGGCCTGCTCGCCGCGGGCCTCCTCGACGGCGGGGACCATCCGCTGCGGCGCGGCGTCGTGGACGAACTGCCCTGGCTGGCCCGGCAGAAGCGGGTCACGTTCGCCAGGATCGGGATCACCGACCCCCTCTGCACCGAGGACTACCTGCGGCACGGCGGCCTCGCCGGGCTGCGTCGCGCGCTGGGGCTGCCGCGCGCCGAGGTGATCGCCGAGGTCACCGAGTCCGGCCTGCGCGGCCGGGGCGGCGCGGGATTCCCGGCCGGCGTCAAGTGGAAGACCGTCTCCGAGTGCTCCGACGAGCTGAAGTTCGTCTGCTGCAACGCCGACGAGGGCGACAGCGGGACCTTCGCGGACCGCATGGTCATGGAGGGCGACCCGTTCATGCTGATCGAGGGCATGACGATCGCCGCGCACGCGGTCGGGGCACGTGAGGGCTACGTCTACATCCGCTCGGAATACCCCGACGCCGTGGCCACGATGCGCGCCGCGATCGGGATCGCGCGCGGGAACAACTGGCTCGGAGAGCGGATCCTCGGCTCCGACCTCACCTTCGACCTGCACGTCCGGGTCGGCGCCGGCGCGTACATCTGCGGCGAGGAGACCTCCATGCTGGAGAGCCTGGAGGGCAAGCGGGGCATGGTCCGCTCCAAGCCGCCCATCCCCGCGCTGGAGGGACTCTTCGGCAAGCCGACCGTGGTCAACAACGTCCTCACCCTCGCCACCGTGCCGGTGATCATGGCGCGCGGCGCGCAGGCCTACCAGGAACTCGGCGTGCAGCGCTCGCGCGGCACCCAGGTCTTCCAGCTCGGCGGCAACATCGCGCGCGGTGGCATCGTGGAGACGGCGTTCGGCGTGACCCTGCGCGAGCTGGTCGAGGACTACGGCGGCGGCACCCTCTCCGGACGCCCGGTGCGCACGGTGCAGGTCGGCGGCCCACTGGGCGCCTACCTGCCCGCCTCGATGTTCGACCTGCCGATGGACTACGAGGCGTTCGCCGAGGCCGGCGCGATGCTCGGCCACGGCGGCGTCGTGGTCTTCGACGACACCGTGGACATGGCCGCGCAGGCCCGCTTCGCGATGGAGTTCTGCGCCGCCGAGTCGTGCGGCAAGTGCACGCCCTGCCGCGTCGGTTCGGTACGGGGGGTCGAGGTGATCGACCGGATCGTGGCGGGCGAGGACCGCGACGGCAACCTCGCCCTGCTCGAAGACCTCTGCGAGCTGATGACCGACGGTTCGCTGTGCGCCATGGGCGGGTTGACGCCGATGCCGGTGCGCAGCGCCATCACACACTTCTCTGACGACTTCCTCGCCCGCGACGCACACGCGGCGGCGCGCACCACGCGGACGAGCGGCGCGAGGACGGAGGACACGGCATGACCCTTCTCAAGGAACCCGACTTCGGAACCCCCGACAGGCCCGGGGAGCCGACCGTGTCGGTCGAAGTGGACGGACTGCCCGTCACGGTCCCCGAGGGCACGTCGGTGATGCGCGCGGCGGCGCTCGCCGGCATCGACATACCCAAGCTGTGCGCCACCGACAGCCTCGACGCGTTCGGATCCTGCCGGCTCTGTGTCGTGGAGATCGACGGCCGCAGGGGCACCCCGGCGTCCTGCACCACGCCGGTCGCCGACGGCATGCGGGTGCGCACCCAGACGCCCAAGGTGGAGAAGCTGCGCCAGGGCGTCATGGAGCTGTACATCTCCGACCACCCGCTGGACTGCCTGACCTGCCCGGCCAACGGCGACTGCGAGTTGCAGGACATGGCCGGCGTCGTCGGGCTGCGCCAGGTCCGGTACGGGTACGAGGGCGAGAACCACCTGGACGCCGAGGCCGACCGGAGCAACCCGTACTTCGACTTCGACCCGTCCAAGTGCATCGTCTGCTCCCGCTGCGTGCGGGCCTGCGGCGAGGTGCAGGGCACCTTCGCGCTGACCATCGAGGGCCGCGGCTTCGACTCCAAGGTCTCGCCCGGCGCGGGCGAGCTGTTCATGGACTCCGAGTGCGTCTCGTGCGGGGCGTGCGTCCAGGCCTGCCCGACGTCGACGCTCCAGGAGCGGTCGGTCGTCGAACTCGGCATGCCGACCCGCTCGGTCGTCACGACCTGCGCGTACTGCGGCGTCGGCTGCTCGTTCAAGGCAGAGCTGCGCGGTGACGAACTGGTCCGGATGGTGCCCTACAAGGACGGCGGGGCGAACGAGGGGCACTCCTGTGTGAAGGGCCGTTTCGCCTTCGGCTACGCGACCCACCCCGACCGGATCCTCAAGCCCATGGTCCGGGAGAGGATCACCGACCCGTGGCGCGAGGTCGAGTGGGACGAGGCCATCCGCACGGTCGCCCGGGGGATGCGCTCCATCCAGGAGCGCCACGGCTCCGGCGCGATCGGCGCCATCACCTCCTCGCGCTGCACCAACGAGGAGGTCTACGTCGTCCAGAAGATGGTGCGCGCGGCCTTCGGCAACAACAACGTCGACACCTGCGCCCGGGTCTGCCACTCCCCGACGGGATACGGACTGAAGCAGACCTTCGGCGAGTCGGCCGGCACACAGGACTTCCGCTCGGTGGCCCAGGCCGACGTGATCGTGGTGATCGGCGCCAACCCCACCGACGGCCATCCGGTCTTCGCCTCGCGGATGAAGCGCCGACTGCGCGAGGGCGCCCAACTCGTCGTGATCGACCCGCGCCGCATCGACCTGGTGCGCTCGCCGCACATCGAGGCGGCACACCACCTCCAGCTCACCCCGAGCACCAACGTCGCCGTCATCAACGCCATGGCGCACGTGGTGGTCACCGAGGACCTGGTCGACAAGTCCTTCGTGGCGGACCGCTGCGAAGGGTTCGACGAGTGGGCGGAGTTCGTCTCCCGCCCGGAGAACAGCCCGGAGGCCACCGAGTCCATCACCGGTGTGCCCTCCGAGGAGCTGAGGGCCGCCGCCCGGCTGTACGCGCGGGCGCCCAACGGGGCCATCTACTACGGGCTCGGCGTCACCGAGCACAGCCAGGGCTCCACCATGGTCATGGGGATGGCGAACCTGGCGATGGCGTGCGGCAACATCGGCCGCGACGGCGTCGGCGTCAACCCGCTGCGCGGGCAGAACAACGTGCAGGGCTCGTGCGACATGGGTTCCTTCCCGCACGAGTTCACCGGCTACCGCCATGTCTCCGACGACGCGGTCCGCACCGTCTTCGAGGACCTGTGGGGCCGCACGATCCTCGCCGAGCCCGGACTGCGGATCCCCAACATGTTCGACGCGGCGATCGACGGCTCCTTCCGCGGTCTGTTCGTGCACGGCGAGGACATCGCCCAGTCCGACCCGAACCTCAAGCACGTCACCGCCGCGCTCGAGGCCATGGAGCTCGTCGTGGTGCAGGACCTCTTCCTCAACGAGACGGCCAAGTTCGCCCATGTCTTCCTGCCGGGCGCCTCGTTCCTGGAGAAGGACGGCACGTTCACCAACGCCGAACGCCGGGTCAACCGGGTGCGCGCGGTGATGAAGCCGAAGACCGGCAAGCACGAGTGGCAGATCGTCTGCGAGATCGCCGCCGCCATGGGCTACCCCATGGAGTACGACCACCCGGGCCGGATCATGGACGAGATCGCCCAGGTCACTCCGACCTTCCGCGGTATCTCCTACGCCTCCCTGGACAAGCTCGGCAGCATCCAGTGGCCGTGCAACGAGGAGGCGCCGGAGGGCACGCCGACCATGCACGTGGACGAATTCGTCCGCGGCAAGGGGAAGTTCGTGGTCACTACCTATCTGCCGACCAACGAACGGACCACCTCCCGCTTCCCGCTCGTCCTGACCACGGGGCGCATCCTGAGCCAGTACAACGTCGGGGCGCAGACCCGCCGTACCGGGAACGTGGCCTGGCACCCCGAGGACCTGCTGGAACTGCACCCGCACGACGCCGAGGTGCGTGGCATCGGCGACGGCGACATGGTGACGCTGACCAGCCGCGTCGGGGAGACGACCCTGCGGGCGCGGGTGTCCGACCGGATGCCGCCGGGGGTCGTCTACACGACCTTCCACCATCCGGTGACCGGCGCCAACGTGGTGACCACGGAGAACTCGGACTGGGCGACCAACTGCCCGGAGTACAAGGTGACCGCCGTGCAGGTCGGACTCGCCCACCCGATCGCCGGGCGCGCCGCCGACCGGGTCCGGGACGACCGGCACGCGGTGGTGGACTGAGATGGCGGGCGCCGTGCCACCGGAACAGCGGATGGCGAACGACATCGCCGCGGCCTTCGGGCATCTGCCGGACGAGCAGGCCGCCGAGGCGGTCGCGGGACACATCCAGCGGTTCTGGGACCCGAGGATGCGCGCGAGGCTGGCCGAGTTCGTCGACGGGGGAGCGGAGGGACTGTCCCCCGTGATCGTCGCCGCGCTGAGGCCGGCCGGACGGACGGACGGGAACGCCGGCGACTGACCGGTCCGTTCCCCGCACCACCGCCTCATCTCCCCTCGTGGCGACGGGGAGATGAGGCGGTGGTCCGTGCGCGGCGCCGCGGGACGGAGCCGGTGACGGCGGCCCGGCTCAGGCGGGTACGGCTCCCGGAGTGGCGCCGTTCCGTGCGGGGCTGCCCTGTGTACCGCACTGTGCCAGCAGGTCGGTGGCCGCGTGGACGGCGCGCAGCGTGGGCGCCTCCGCGCCGGTGATGTCGGCGAGTTCCACCACCGCCGTCACGATGGCGTCGAGTTCGAGCGGTTTGCCGGCCTCCAGGTCCTGGAGCATCGAGGTCTTGTGGTGCCCGACCCCCTCGGCGCCGCGCAGCCGCTTCTCGATCGATATGTCCGGCGTGCTGCCCACCCGTGCCGCGATGTCGAGGGTCTCCTCCATCAACTGGACGACCAGTCGCCGGGTTTGGGTGTGTCGGCAGATCTCGGCCATCGTCGCCCTGGTGAGCGCGCTGAGCGGGTTGAACACGACGTTGCCCATCAGCTTGATCCAGATGTCGTCGCGCAGGTTCGGCTCGACCGGGGCCTTCAGCCCGCCGGCGATCAGGGCCTGGCTCAACGCCGTGCAGCGCTCGGAGACTTGGCCGCCGGGCTCGCCGAGGGAGAACCGGGTGCCCTCCAGATGCCGGATCACTCCGGGGGATTCGACGACGGTCGCCGGATAGACGACGCAGCCGATGGCCCTCTCCGGCGGCAGGACGGCACTGGTGGCGCCGTCCGGGTCGACCGCCTCCACCCGCCGGCCCTCGTAGGGCCCGGCGAGCTGGTGGAAGTACCACCACGGAATGCCGTTCTGACCGGCCACGACGGCCGTGTGGTCGGCGAGCAGAGGCTTGATGAGCCGCCCGCACGACGGGTAGGAGTGGGCCTTCAGCCCGAGGAAGACGTAGTCGACCGGACCGATCTCGGCCGGGTCGTCCGTGGCGTGCGGCCGGGCGACGAAGTCACCTCGGGGGCTCAGCACCCGTACCCCGTCGGCCCGCATGGCCCGCAGATGATCACCGCGGGCGATCAGATGCACCTCGGCACCGCCCCGGTGCAGAGCCGCCCCGACGTACGCACCGATCGCACCGGCTCCGAGGACTGCGATCTTCACGATGGACTCCTCTCAGTAGGAGACTGGATACTGTATGCAATATCGTCGCATGGTGTCCATAGTTCGAGCGGGGCGACGGGGCGGCGGGGCGGGAAGTCTCACGCTCAGCTATTGCATACAGTATTCAGTTGACTTTATGCTCGCAGTGCCGCCGACGCTTCCGTGAGCGGCTTTGGGAGGCCACGTCAATGGACCTGTTCGAGTACCAAGCACGAGATCTCTTCGCCAAGCACGGTGTGCCGGTACCGGCCGGCGAGGTCGTCGACACGCCCGAGGCCGCACGCGCGGCGGCCGAGCGCCTGGGTGGCCGGGCGGTCGTCAAGGCTCAGGTGAAGGTCGGTGGCCGCGGCAAGGCCGGTGGTGTCAAGCCGGCCGCCACCCCGGACGAGGCCGTCGCCCGCGCGACGGACATCCTCGGCATGGACATCAAGGGCCACACGGTCCAGAAGGTGATGCTGGCCCCCGCGGCCGACATCCGGGACGAGTACTACGTCTCGTTCCTCCTCGACCGCACCCACCGCACCTTCCTGGCCATGGCCTCCGTCGAGGGCGGCATGGACATCGAGGAGGTCGCCGCGACCAAGCCCGCGGCCCTGGCGAAGGTCCCGGTGGACGCGAACGAGGGCGTGACGGAGAAGAAGGCCCGCGAGATCGTCGAGAAGGCCGCCTTCCCGGCCGACGTCGCCGGCCAGGTGGCCGAGGTCCTGCGGCTGCTGTGGCAGGCCTTCGTCGCCTCCGACGCGCTGCTGGTCGAGGTCAATCCGCTGGTCAGGTCCGGCGAGGGCGAGATCGTCGCCCTCGACGGGAAGGTGTCGCTGGACGACAACGCGGAGTTCCGTCACCCCGAGTTCGAGGAGCTTCACGACAAGGCTGCCGCCAACCCGCTGGAGGCGGCTGCCAAGGAGAAGAACCTCAACTACGTCAAGCTCGACGGTGAGGTCGGCATCATCGGCAACGGCGCGGGTCTGGTCATGTCGACCCTGGACGTCGTCGCGTACGCCGGTGAGGCCCACAAGGGCGTCAAGCCGGCCAACTTCCTCGACATCGGTGGCGGCGCCTCCGCCGAGGTGATGGCGAACGGCCTGGAGATCATCCTGGGCGACCCGGACGTGAAGTCCGTGTTCGTCAACGTCTTCGGCGGCAT
>NZ_JBSFJL010000028.1:0-20976 GCF_053598035.1 Streptomyces sp. NPDC001204
AGATCTTTTTCCGATCCGATTTCCTCGGCGCTTTCCAGTTCTTCGCTCTCGCGTTTCCCTTTCCGGCGGTTCCGACTCTATCAGATCCTTTCTCGGCCTGATCCCCAGTCAGCGGGGTTTGTCTTCGTGGCCGTTGGGCCGTTCCGACGTCTCAAACCTTAGCGGATCCCCTCGGCGATTCCCAATCGGGCCCTCTCGGCGCCGAATCAAGATCGACAAGTCCCATTCGAAATTGAATTCGGGCACGCCGAAAACAATCCCGGATGGGAGATCGTGCTGATGGTTTGAGTGCCGCTCATGCGGCGGAGGTGTCGACGAGGAACCGTTACGGCTCCGCGGCAACCCGGAGAACATTACGGATCCGGCAGGCGACTGTCAAGCGTCCCCGCCTGGGTTTTCAGTCGAGGTCCGAGAGCCGGCCGCCGGCGTCCGGCTGGGCGTGCTCGACCCGGCGCAGGATCCTGGTCAGGACCTCGCCGAGGGCCGTGCGCTCGGCCGGGGACAGGTCCTGGAGGAGGTCGCCCTCGAAGACCGTGGCCAGCCGCATGACCTCGAGCCACTTCTCGCGGCCCTCGGACGTCAGCTCCACGATGACCCGGACGCGGTTGGCCTCGTCGCGTTCCCTGTTGACCAGACCCTCGGCCACCATCCGGTCGATGCGGTGGGTCATCGCGGCCGGGGTGAGGCCGAGGCGCTTGGCGAGGTCGCTCGGGCCCAGGCGGTAGGGAGCGCCGGAGAGGACGAGGGCCTTCAGCACCTCCCAGTCGGCGTTGCTGATGCCGAGCGCGGCGGTCTGCCGGCCGTAGGCCACGTTCATCCGCCGGTTGAGCCGGGACAGCGCGGAGACGATCTGCTCGACCTGGGGGTCGAGGTCCTGGAACTCGCGCTGGTAGGCGGCGATCTGCTCCTCGAGCGCAGGCTCGGTGCCGATGCCGTCGGTGCCGCCGGGGTTGTCGCCCATGCCCGCAGTATGGCACGGAAGTGCTTGGCGTTGAAGTCCTTCCAGGTGTATTGTTTAGCATCGAACTTTAGCTTCGAAGTCTTCGGTTCTAACTACTGACTACTTCAAGCACCCATGTCCACTGCTTGCTGTCTGCTTAAGAGAGGGTGAACGTGACCAGGGCGATGGGCGCAGCGATGCGCCGGATCCACGTGGGCAACGCACTCAGCGCGTTCGGGCTCGGCTTCACCGTTCCCTACCTGTACGTCTATGTGGCGCAGGTGCGAGGTCTGGGAGCCATGACGGCGGGGATCGTCCTCGCCGTCTTCGCCGTGGCCGCGCTGATCGTGCTGCCGTTCGCCGGCCGGGCGATCGTGCGGCGCGGCCCGCTGCCGGTCCTGCTCGCCGCCCTGGTCACGGCGGCGCTCGGCGCCCTGAGCCTGGGGCTGGCGGGCGGAGCCGAAACCGTACTGCTGTCGGCGGCGGCGCTCGGCGCGGGGCAGGCCGTGATGCAGCCGGCGCTGGCGACGATGATCGTGGACTGCTCGACCGCGGAGACGCGGTCGCGGGCGTTCGCGATGCAGTTCTTCCTCCAGAACCTCGGGCTGGGCGTCGGCGGCCTCATCGGGGGGCACCTCGTCGACACCACCCGGGTCTCCTCCTTCACGCTGCTGTTCGCGATCGAGGCGGCGGTGTTCCTGCTGCTGGTCGTGCTGATGGCGACGGTGCGGATGCCGCACGCGCCGCGGATCCCCGACGACTCGGCGCGGGCCGGACAGCCGGCGGGGGACGGCTGGAGGCAGCTCGTCGGGAACCGGGCGATGGTGCAGCTGTGCGTGCTGGGCTTCGTCCTGTTCTTCGCCTGCTACGGGCAGTTCGAGTCGGGCCTGAGCGCGTACGGCGTGGAGGCCGCGGGCATGGCCACGTCGACGCTGGGGACAGCGCTCGCCGCGAACACGCTGATGATCGTGGTGGCGCAGTTCGCCGTGCTGAAGTTCGTGGAGCGGCGGCGGCGGTCGCGCATGATCGCGGCCGTGGGGCTGATCTGGGCCGTGGCGTGGGCCGCGGCGGCGTACGCGGGACTCGGGCACACCAGCCGGGCCATGGCAACGGCCGCGTTCATCTCGACGTACGCCCTGTTCGGGCTCGGTGAGGCGATGCTGTCGCCGACGGTCGCGCCGCTGGTGGCGGACCTCGCTCCGGAGGGGATGGCCGGGCAGTACAACTCGGCCTTCGCCCTGGTGAAGCAGCTCGCGCTGGCGCTCGGCCCGGCCGCGGGCGGGCCGCTGGCGGCCTCGCTGCCGGGGCCGTACGTGGTGACGTTCCTGTTGTTCTCGCTCCTGATCACCGTCCTGGCGCTGCGGCTGGGGCGGGGGCTCAGCCCCGCGCAGGACCATCCGTGGGCCGCTCGGAGCCGGGTGGTCGCCCGGGGCGGGGTGGCCGCGGAGCCGGTGGGCGCGGAGGCCTGAGCCCGCGCCCGCCGGCCGGCCGTGGGGCCGCGCCCCGGACCCCCGCTCGCCGGCGGACGGTTCGCCTCAGCGCTGGCCCCGCCGGCCCGCTGTCTCCGGCAGGGTGAACTCGCACCACACCGCCTTGCCGCCGCCCGGGGTTCTGCGTGAACCCCAGTTGGTGGCGATGGTGGCGATGATGGCGATGCCGCGGCCCGACTCGTCGCCCGGGTCGGCGCGGCGGCGCCTGGGAAGGTGGTCGTCGCCGTCGGTGACTTCGACGATGAGGCGGCGGTCGGTGCGCCGGAGCCGCAGTCGCATGGGCGGGGTGCCGTGCTGGAGGGAGTTGGCGACCAGTTCGCTGGCGGCGAGGACGCCCAGGTCGTGCAGATCGGGCGGGAAGCGCCAGCTGGCGAGGACGCCGGTGGCGAACGCACGTGCGCGTGGGGCCGCTTCCACTCCGCCGAGCAGTTCCAGTGCGGCGTTGCGGAAGAGTTCGCCGTCCGGGCCGGTGCGGGCGGGGTGCTGGAGGACGAGGACGGCCACGTCGTCGTCGTGGTCGGCCTGCACACCGGCCGAGCGGACCAGGCGGTCGCAGACCACCTGCGGGGAGCCGGTGGCGCCGGCGAGCGCGCGTTCCAGCGCGGCGATCCCCTCGTCCAGGTCCTCGTCGCGGCGTTCCACCAAGCCGTCGGTGTAGAGGACCGCCGTGGAGCCGGGGCCCAGCGGGACCGAGCCGGAGGCGTGCACCCAGCCGCCGGTGCCGAGCGGCGGGCCGGTCGGTTCGTCGGCGCGCAGCACGGTGCCGTTCTCGTCGCGGACCAGGATCGGCAGGTGCCCGGCGGAGGCGTACACCAGCCGGCCCTCGTTGGGGTCGTGGACGGCGTACACGCAGGTGGCGATCTGGTTGGCGTCGATGTCCGCGGCGAGGCCGTCCAGGAGTTGCAGGACCTCGTGCGGGGGCAGGTCCATGCGGGCGTAGGCGCGGACGGCGGTGCGCAGTTGGCCCATGACCGCGGCCGCGCGCACCCCTCTGCCCATCACGTCGCCGATGACCAGTGCCGTGCGGCCGCCGCCGAGGGTGATGACGTCGTACCAGTCGCCGCCGACCGCGGCCTCCGTGCCGCCCGGCCGGTAGGTGGCGGCGATGCGCAGGTCGTCGGGCTGCTCCAGCACCTGGGGCAGGAGCGAGCGCTGGAGGGTGACGGCGGTCTCGCGCTGCCGGCGCTCGCTGGCGCGCAGGCGTTCGGCGGCGTCGGCGTGGTCGGTGACGTCGGTGGCGAAGACCAGAACGCCGCGGCCGTCGTCCTTCGGTTCGGCGACCGGTGTGCACGTGAACGTGTACGAGCGGCCGTCGGGTGCCTTGCGGGACTTCAGGGTGCGGGGCCTGCCACTGCGCAGCACCTGGTCCAGGAGCGGGAGCAGACCCAGTTCGCGCAGTTCGGGCAGGGCCTCGCTGGCGGGTCCGC
Source organism: Streptomyces sp. NPDC001204 (assembly GCF_053598035.1). NCBI lineage: Bacteria > Bacillati > Actinomycetota > Actinomycetes > Kitasatosporales > Streptomycetaceae > Streptomyces > Streptomyces sp. NPDC001204. The sequence continues at coordinate 3,858 of NZ_JBSFJL010000028.1, forward strand.
CGAGCGGGCGTACGCCGAAGGCCGCCGCGTAGGCGTCGTTGACGTAGGCGATGCGGTGGTCGGTGCCGTGGACGAGGGCGACGAGGGCCGGGACACGGTCGAGGACCTCGCGTGCGGGGAGTTCGTCGACGGCGGGCACCGGCACCGTCTCGTCGGTCAGTTGTTCGGCGCGGGCCGGGGGTACGGTGCCGTCCGCCCGCCGGTCCGGGACGGTCGCGAGATCGGGCCGAGCCGCCGTGCGGCGCTGCGTTCCGTTGATTCCGGGGAGCCGGGCGCTCCAGCGCGTGAAGTTCACGAATCCTTGCCTCGTGTCGTCGTCTCAGGCCAGCTCCGGGCCCGGCCGGGGGTCAGGGGCCGCGCGGCGGTGACCGCACATTCTTACTGTTCCGGGGATGCGGCACAGCGGGAATGCGTCATCCGTGCCGGGCGGGCGGCTGCCCGTCCTCGGCCGCGGGCCGGTTGGGTGGTGTGGCCGACCGCGCCGACATCCGTTGGACGCCGGGGCGTGCGGCGGAGTTCCCCGGTCCGGTCAGGACGACCCTTTCGGGTTGATGTTCGGGTCGAGAGGATGTTTTCCACCGGCCGCGAGTTCGAACTCCGCCCGGGGATGTTCGAGTGAACCCAGGGAGACGATCTCCCGTTTGAAGAGTCCCGCCAGCATCCATTCGGCGAGCACCCGGGTCTTGCGGTTGACCGTGGGCACCCGGCTGAGGTGGTAGGCGCGGTGCATGAACCAGGCGGGGTAGCCCTTCAGTTTGCGCCCGTAGACCTGCGCGACGCCCTTGTGCAGTCCGAGTGAGGCGACCGAGCCGGCGTACGTGTGCGCATACGTCTCCAGGGGCTCGCCGCGCAGGAAGTGGCTGATGTTGTCGCCCAGGAGCCTGGCCTGACGGACCGCGTGCTGGGCGTTGGGAGCGGTCAGGCTGCCCGGTTCGCCGGTGGTGACGTCGGGGACGGCGGCGGCGTCGCCCGCGGCCCAGGCGTGCTCGACACCCTCGACGGTCAGCTGCGCGGTGCACTTCAGGCGCCCGCGGTCGTTCAGCGGCAGGTCGCTGGCGGCGAGGATCGGGTGCGGTTTGACGCCCGCGGTCCACACGACCGTACGGGTCGGGAAGCGCTGTCCGTCGCTGAGGACGGCGATCCGGTCGGCGCACGATTCGAGGCGCGTCCGCAGGAGGACCTGGATGTTGCGGCGCCGCAGTTCGGTGACCGTGTAGCGGCCCATCTCCTCGCCGACCTCGGGCAGGATGCGGTCCGAGGCCTCGACGAGGATCCACTTCATGTCCTCGGGCTTGACGTTGTGGTAGTAGCGGGCGGCGTAGCGGGCCATGTCCTCCAGTTCGCCGAGCGCCTCCACGCCCGCGTACCCGCCGCCGACGAAGACGAAGGTGAGGGCCGCGTCGCGGATCGCGGGATCGCGGGTGGAGGAGGCGATGTCCATCTGCTCGATGACGTGGTTGCGCAGGCCGATGGCCTCTTCGACGGTCTTGAAGCCGATGCCGTAGTCGATCAGGCCGGGGATGGGCAGGGTGCGCGAGACGGATCCCGGGGCGAGGACGAGTTCGTCGTACGTCAGCTTCTCGGTGCCCCCGGTCTCCTCCGTGGCGAGGGTGGTGAGGGTCGCGGTGCGGTGCGCGTGGTCGATGGAGGTGGCCTCGCCGACGATGATGCGGCACCGGTCGAGAACGCGGCGCAGCGGGACGACGACGTGCCGGGGGGAGATCGCGCCGGCCGCGGCCTCGGGCAGGAAGGGCTGATACGTCATATAGGGATCGGGCGTGACCACCGTGATCTCCGCCTCGCCCCGACTGAGCTCCTGTTTCATCCGCCGCTGCAGGCGCAGGGCCGTGTACATCCCGACGTAGCCGCCGCCGACAACGAGAATGCGCGCACGTTCCTTCACCATCCCATGACGCACCCGACGCTCTCGTTTGTCCACAGCCCCGACGAATTGTGTGACCGTCGGCCGGAGCGGCGCGGGGTTGGCCGAATTGTCGACGTGCGAGGAAAGGACGCAGGTCAGTGGGTGTTCGCCGGGGGACGGAAGGGGGTGCAATACGGACGTATGCGGCTCGTACTCCGATCGGGGGGCGCTCCGTGCGGAACCTGCCCCTTCTGAATTGACTCCCTCTCAACTATGTTCGTGTGTCGACGGGGTGTGGGGGATGTGATCCGAGCGAGCCCGCCGAGTACCACCGGCTCTCGGGGGCGGGCCCGATCGTGCGTGATCCCGTTCCGCGCACTCCGGAATCAGGGACGGGGAGAGTCTCCGGGGGGAGACGTCATTACCGGGGGATCACATATGCACATTCAGGGCACTCATTGGTCCACCGCGTCCGCCATGGCACCCGGTGGCGGGGCGATGGGCGCTGCGGCGGGCAACGCGCACGGGGACGAGCCCCGGACGGGCCGCACGGCGCCGCTGCGCGTGGACGCACAGCGCAACCTCGAGCACGTGCTGCGGGCGGCCCGCGAGGTCTTCGGCGAACTGGGGTACGGCGCGCCGATGGAGGACGTGGCGCGGCGCGCCCGGGTCGGCGTCGGCACGGTGTACCGGCGTTTCCCGAGCAAGGACGTCCTGGTGCGGCGGATAGCCGAGGAGGAGACCTCCCGGCTGGCCGACCAGGCGCGGGCCGCGCTCGGCCAGGAGGACGAGCCGTGGTCGGCGCTCTCCCGCTTCCTGCGGACGTCGGTGGCCTCCGGCGCCGGGCGGCTGCTGCCGCCGCAGGTGCTGCGGGTCTCTGTCACCGAGGACCGGGCCGACCCCCGGGTGCCGCAGCAGCGCGCCCAGCCGGGCTCCGGGGAGCTCAGGCTCGTGGCCGACGGGGCGGCGCTCAAGTCCGGCGCGGTGGAGGACGACGCGGGGGCGGCGGCGCTGCTGGAGGTCGTGGGCCGGCTCGTGGAGCGGGCGCGCGCGGCGGGCGAACTGCGGCCGGACGTGTCGGTGTCGGACGTGCTGCTGGTCATCGCGACGGCGGCGCCCTCGCTGCCGGACGCGGCGCAGCAGGCGGCTGCTTCGGCCCGGCTGCTGGACATCCTGCTGGAGGGGTTGCGCTCGCGGCCCGCGTGAGCCGTGTCCCTCGCGTGAGACGTGTCCGGCGGGCCGCCCTCTTGCGGGTGAGGACGGTACCCGGCTGCGACCGGGCCCCACGGACGGGTGGAGGATCCCTGCCGCCGGGGCCCGGCGGCGGTCGGTGTGGCAGTCTGACCCGGTGATCGGGAGGGTCTGGCCGGCTACGGGGGCGTTTGCGCGATGAGCGTTGACGGGCGTGATGACGGCGTCGGTGACGGCGGGTCGCGGACGGCCGGGCCGGATTCTCCGCAGGTGCCGGCCCAGGGCGGACCGTCCGGGGTTCCGCGCGGCACCGGGCGGGCCAAGGGAGGCCCCCCGGCACGGGTCGGCGTACCGGTCCAGGGCGGCTCCCCGGCACACGGCGGCGTACCGGCGCAGCGCGAGCGGCTCGAGGCGAGCGAGCCGCCGTCCGCGGCGGAGCCTGCGCTCTCGGCGGACCTGCCGCCGTCGGACGCCGAGCTGGTCGGGCGGGTGCGTGCGGGCGACGGCAGCGCGTACGAGGAGCTGTACCGGCGCCACGCCGACGCCGTACGCCGGTACGCGCGCACGTGCTGCCGGGACTCCCACACGGCCGACGACCTGACCGCCGAGGTGTTCGCCCGGGTGCTCCAGGCGGTGCGCGGCGGCTCCGGCCCCGAGCACGCCGTACGCGCCTATCTGCTCACCACCGTCCGGCGGGTCGCCGCGCGGTGGATCAGCACCGCCCGGCGCGAGCAACTGGTCGACGACTTCTCGGTGTTCGCGGCGCAGGCGGGGCGGGCCGCGGAGCTGTCGGAGGGCGCCGTGTCCACCGGCTCCTTCGGAGCGGGCCTGGACCTCGGCGCCGACGTGCGCGCGATGCACGAGGCCGAGCAGTCGATGGCCATGCGGGCCTTCCGCTCGCTGCCCGAGCGGTGGCAGGCCGTGCTGTGGCACACGGAGGTCGAGGACGAGTCGCCGAGCGCGGTCGCCACGCTCTTCGGGCTGGACGCCAACGGCACGCGGGTGCTGGCCAGCCGGGCCCGGGAGGGTCTGCGGCAGGCCTACCTCCAGGCACATGTCAGTGCCGCCCTCTCCGCCGACGGGGAGTGCGCCCGGTACGCCGACCAACTCGGCGGCTACGCCCGCGGCAAGCTGCGCACCCGTGCCGAGCGGGGGCTGCGCAAGCACCTGGAGGAGTGCGCCAGGTGCCGGCTGGCGGCCACTCAGATCGCGGAGGTCGCCGGCGGCATCCCCGCCGTGGTCCCGGTCGCCGTCATCGGCTGGTTCGGCGCCGCCGGGTACGCCAAGGCGCTGGGCATCGTCGCCGGCGGCGCGGGCGCTGCGGGCGCGGCGGGGGCCGCGAGTACCGCGTCCGGGGGTGCCTCCGGTGGCGGGGGCACGGCGGCTTCGGAGGGGCTGGGCGCGCCGATCAAGGCGGGGATCGCGGCCGGTGTGGTCGCCGTGGCCGCCGCGGCGGCGGTCGCGCTCGCGCTGGTCGGCCGGGAGGCCCCGGTCGGGAAGCCGGAGGCGCGGCCCGTCGCGTCCGTCCCGGTCGTCGAGCCGCAGCCGCCGACACCGACGCCCCCTCCTGCACCCGCACCGGCCGCACCGGCCGCGACGCCGGAGCCGCCGAGGCCGGCTCCGAAGCCGGTGCCCGAGCCGCCGAGGCCCGCACCGAAGCCGACACCGAGCGCCAAGCCTCCGGTGCCTCCCACCGCGGCGACGCAGCCCCCCGCCGCCGTCTCCACACCGGCACCCGAGCCGTCACCGTCGCCGACGCCCGCCCCGACCAAGGAGCCCGCGCCCACCCCCACGCCGACTCCCCCACCGGCGCCGACTCCTCCGCCCGCGCCGGTGGTCTACCCGTGGAACGAGCTGAAGTACGACATCACCGGAGACGGCACCCGCCCCGAGATGCGGCTCGGCGCCAGCAGTTGGGTGTGGCAGCGCCACAGCCTGTCGATCGCCGGCAAGCGGTACGCGCACGGGGTGACCGTGCACGGCGAGTCCTCCGTCACCATCGACCTCAACCGGGAGTGCTCCGCCTACGACGCCGTGGTCGGTGTCGACGATCTGACGGCCGGGCTCGGCCGGGTCTCCTTCTCGGTGTACGCCGACGGCGTCCGGGTGTGGAACTCGGGGACGATCGCGGGCGGTGACCCGGCCGTCCCGGTCCATGTGAGCCTCGCCGGCCACCGGACCGTACGGCTGGTCGTCGAGCCGCACAGCGCCTTCGACACCGTGGCCCTCGCGGACTGGGCCGAGTCCGGGTTCACCTGCCGCTAGGGCTCGGCCGGCCGCCGGAGGCCAGCGCGCCCCGCTGCGGGGCGATGCCCGCCGGTACCGCGCGGGCACGCGCGGGTGTGCCGGTCCAGCAGGTGCCGCGGCGGGACAGCAGGCGCCGCAGCCACAGCTCCAGGGACACCAGCTCCGCCAGGCCGTCCAGCGGCAGCGGCGCGCCCTGCGCCGCCGTGCGCAGGGCCTTGCGGACCACACGGGCCTCCACCAGGCCGGCCTCGGCGAGCAGGGGGGTGGCGAACAGGTCCACCAGGTCGTTCACGGCCACGCGCAGGCCGGTGCGGGACGCCGCCGCGGCCGAGGCGTGCGAGGGGGCGCCCCAGCCGGGTGGCAGGTCACCCACCCCGGCGCCCTGGAGGACCGTGCGCAGGATCACCGCACGGGCGCCCGGCTGCACCCGCAGGGCCTCCGGCAGGGCCCGGCAGGCACGGACGACCTGGTTGTCCAAGAAGGGTGTGTGCAGCCGCTGGGAGCGGACCTCGGCCGCCTGCTCCAGCACCCGCAGGTCCGCCGCCTGCCGGGCGAGGGCGGCACGCGCGCGGTAGTCGCCCGGCCGCTGCCCGGGCCCCACCCCCGAGCGGATCGTCGTCCCTTGCAGGCGAACCGATACTTCAGCCAGTGCCTCTCCGGTCAGCCACCGGGCCGCCGGCCCGGGTCTCGCCCAGGTGAGTGCGGCCAGCGACGCCCCGACGGTGCCCCCGGGCTCGTCGAAGCGGCGGTGCATCAGCCGTTCGGCGAGCGCGTCGAGTCCCGCGCGGTAGGGCGTCCGCGCCAGCCGCCGCGCCGCGCCGTACACGCGCGCGGGGACCATGACCGATCCGTCGGCCTTGGCGAGCGCGGCGACGGGGCGGACCAGGTGGCGGCGCTTGCGGTCCATCAGCAGGTCGGCCAGGCGCGCCGGGTGGGCGTCCAGGACCTGCCGGGCGCCGTGGCCGGTGAAGTGGTCCGCGCTGCCCGCCGCGAGCCGTGCGCGGTGCCGTGCCGCCGCGACCAGGGACGGGCCGGGCTCGTCGGTGAGGGGGCCGTCCAGCTCGGCGTAGGGCAGCACGTCCTCGCCGCCGGTCACCACGACGTGGTGCAGGCGGGGGTTGGCCGCGAGCGTCCCGGCGCGTTCCAGTTCGGCCTCGCGCCCGTCGGCCGTCAGATCGTTGAAGGTGACCGCGAGCAGGCGCTCCCCCGCTCCCGTGCCGTGGCCCAGGAGGGTGCCCGGCCGGCCCGGAAGGCCGGCGGCCAGCAGCGCGAGCGTTCCCGAGGCCGGTCCGCCGGACAGGTCTGCCCCGATGCCCGGCACCGGCATCCCGCGGGCCGCGCGGCGCTCGGCGGGGCCCATGCCGGGCACCGGGCCGGGGTCGACGTCGGGCACGTGCCGGGGCGCGGACAGCCGGGCGCGGACGGCTTCCACCAGCGCGTCGCGCACCGCGTCGACCGCGCTGTCCGGGTCGGCCGGCGGTGCGGCCACCGCGAGCGAGGCGACCGGCTCGTACCCGGCGACCTCACGCGCCCCCGCCCGCAGGATCAGCGCGTGCCCCGGCGGGATGCGCCGTACGCCCTCGTAGGGCGTGGAGTCGTCCAGCGCGGCCGGTACGTCGGGGGCGGCCAGCAGGGCGGCCAGGTGCCCGAAGTCGAGGTTGGCCTCGATGAGGTCGGCGAGCGGCAGCGCGGCCGTCGCGTACGCCGTGCCGCCGGCCCACGGGGTGTGGAACACCGGGCGGGCTCCGGCGAGATCGCCGCAGACGGTGATGCGGCGGCCCACCTGCACGACGGCGGTGTAGCTTCCCGGCCAGGCCGTCAGATGCCTGAGCGCGCCACCGCGCGCGGCGAACAGGCCGACCCGCAGCTGTTCGTCGGAGGCCCCGCAGATGCCGAGCACCGCGATCCTGGTCCGGGCGTCGGCCTGCACCACGCGGACCTCGTCCGGGCGCCAGTCGCCGACCGCCCACAGCGGGTCGGGGTCGCCCCACAGGAGCTGGGAGCCCACCGGGTGCAGGGTCTGGCCGTCGTGTCCGGTGGCACCGGCGGAGCCGAGCCCGGCAACGCCCGCGGCGGTGCTGCTCCATCCCACCAACCACCGCATCGAAGCCTCCACCGCCTGTGGGCAACCAGTGCACCGCAACGAACCGGGTCACCATGCTGCCACGAAGGAGGCGCGCCGGAGGGGAGGCGGAGCCGCCTTCGGTGCACCGCACACGCCCCCGTGCGCCTGCCGCGGTGGTGGCGAACGCCCGTACCGCGCAAGGCTTCCGCGACTCGAATGCGCCCCCTGATGCGCTCCCCGCAACACCCTTCGCGCCCTCAAGTGCCGTGGTGGGAGCCGTAGTCGGCGCTGGGAAGCGGGATCGATTTTCGGCCAATTCCTCGCCATGGGGACACGTGTGCGCACGCTCCGTACTCGCTCTGCGCGTCGCGCAGACAACACGTGGTCCGGGAGGCGGAGTTCGCCCCCCGGACCGTTCCGCCACCCGCGGGGATGAAGGCGGCGGTGTCCCCCAGCCCACTGGATCCAGTACAGCGGGCCGACCCACGCAGGACCATGGAACCGCTCCCCCGGTGGCCGGAGAAGAGCGCACGGACGGGCGCACGGCCACACATCGGGGGCACGCCGCAACCCTGCGTGCAGGGACCGCACTTGAGTGCGGGCCACAATCCCGCCATCCGGAAGAATGCCCCTTAACGCTTGGGATGCGGCGAACTACGCTGGGTTTACGAATGCCGCGTGGTTATGCCAGCGCGGCAGCCGTCTGTGTCGAGGGGTGGCGCATGTCCAGGGAGCAACGCGGGCCGAACGAAAAGCTCGGCGCCGTTCTCGCCCTCGCGGGAATCAGCAACGCAGGACTCGCGCGGCGCGTCAACGACCTCGGCGCCCAGCGCGGGTTGACACTTCGCTACGACAAGACCTCGGTGGCGCGCTGGGTTTCGAAGGGGATGGTGCCGCAGGGTGCGGCGCCGCACCTCATCGCGGCCGCCATCGGGCAGAAGCTCGGCCGCCCGGTGCCGCTCCACGAGATCGGCCTGGCGGACGCGGATCCCGCACCCGAAGTGGGCCTCTCCTTCCCCAGGGACGTGGGCCAGGCGGTGAAGTCGGCGACGGAGCTGTACCGGCTCGACCTCGCCGGCCGCCGGGCCGGCTCCGGCGGCATCTGGCAGTCGCTCGCCGGATCGTTCGCAGTGAGCGCATACGCAACGCCCGCCTCGCGCTGGCTGATAACCCCGGCCGACAGTTCGGTGGCGCGCGAGGCAGGCCCTGCGGAGGCCTCCGGCGGACCGATCAAAGTCGGCCACAGCGATGTGCGCAAGCTGCGGGAGGCCGCCGAGGACGCCAGGCGCTGGGACTCCAAGTACGGAGGCGGCGACTGGCGTTCGTCGATGGTGCCGGAGTGCTTACGCGTGGAGGCGGCGCCGCTGCTGCTCGCCTCGTACTCCGACGAGGTCGGCAGGGCGCTGTTCGGCGCCTCGGCCGAACTGACCCGGCTCGCGGGCTGGATGGCCTTCGACACCGGCCAGCAGGAGGCCGCACAGCGCTACTACATCCAGGCGCTGCGCCTGGCCCGTGCCGCCGCCGACGTGCCCCTCGGGGGCTACGTCCTGGCCTCCATGTCCCTCCAGGCGACCTACCGCGGCTTCGGCGACGAGGGCGTCGACCTCGCGCAGGCCGCCCTGGAGCGCAACCGGGGCCTGGCCACGTCCCGCACCATGAGCTTCTTCCGGCTCGTCGAGGCACGCGCCCACGCGCGCGCGGGCGACGCCCAGGCGGCCGGCGCCGCCCTGAAGGCGGCCGAGGGCTGGCTGGAGCGGTCCCGCGACGGGGACAACGACCCGTCCTGGCTCGGCTTCTACGGCTACGACCGGTTCGCCGCCGACGCCGCCGAGTGCTACCGGGACCTGAAGGCACCCCGCCAGGTCCGCCGCTTCACCGAGCAGGCGCTGTCCAAGCCGACGGAGGAGTTCGTCCGCTCGCACGGCCTCAGACTGGTCGTCTCGGCCGTCGCCGAACTGGAGTCCGGCAATCTCGACGCGGCCTGCGAGCAGGGCGTGCGGGCCGTGGAGGTCGCCGGGCGGATCTCCTCGGCGCGCACCACGGAGTACGTCAAGGACCTCCTGCACCGGCTCGAGCCCTACAGCGACGAGCCGCGCGTGGTCGAGCTGCGCGAGCGGGCCCGCCCGCTGCTGATGACCCCGGCCTGAGCCCCGCCAGGCCGGGCACCCCGGCCGCGCGGTCCCGCCGGTTCGAGGGCATTGTCAGTGGCGCAGTGCACTATCGAGGCGGGAGGTGGAGCAGGTGCGGCCGGACATCGCTTACGACTGCGACGTGCTGGTGATCGGAGGTGGCATCGTCGGCCTGTCGACGGCGTACGCGATCACGCGCGCCGCGCCGGGCACGCGCGTGACCGTGCTGGAGAAGGAGCAGGGCCCGGCCCGGCACCAGACGGGACGCAACAGCGGGGTGATCCACAGCGGGATCTACTACCGGCCGGGTTCGCTGAAGGCGCGGTACGCGGCGGGGGGCGCCGCCGAGTTGGTCAAGTTCTGCGCGGAGTACGGCATCGCGCACGAGGTGACCGGCAAGCTGATCGTGGCGACCGGGCGGGAGGAGCTGCCCCGGCTGCACGCGCTGGTGCAGCGCGGCCGGGAGAACGGCATTCCGGTGCGCGAGCTGGGCCCCGCGCAGATCGAGGAGTACGAGCCGGAGATCCGCGGACTGGCCGCGATCCACGTGGGGACGACGGGCATCTGCGACTTCACGGCGGTGGCCCGGCAGCTGGCAGAGGCGTCCGGCGCGGAGATCCGGTACGGGGCCCGGGTGGTGCGGGTGGACCGGCGCCCGGAGCTGGGGGTGGCCGTCCTGACGGGGCGCGGTGAGGTCGTCCACGCGCGCGTGCTGGTCAACTGCGCGGGGCTGTACTGCGACGAGGTGGCGCGGCTGACCGGGGACGAGCCCGGGGTACGGATCGTGCCGTTCCGCGGGGAGTACTACGAGCTGGCGCGGCCGGAGCTGGTGCGTGGGCTGGTGTATCCGGTGCCCGACCCGGCGTTCCCCTTCCTCGGCGTGCATCTCACCCGCGGGGTCGACGGCGGTGTGCACATCGGGCCCAACGCGGTGCCGGCGCTGGCCCGAGAGGGCTACGGATGGGGGGTCGTACGGCCGCGGGAGCTGGCGGGGACGCTGGCCTGGCCCGGGTCGTGGCGGATCGCCCGCCGGCACTGGCGGTACGGGGCCGGGGAGCTGCGGCGGTCGGTGTCGAAGGGCGCCTTCACGCAGGCGGTGCGCCGGCTGATGCCGGGGGTACGGGAGGAGGACCTGGTGCCGGCCGCCGCCGGGGTGCGGGCGCAGGCCGTCCTGCGCGACGGCACGCTGGTGGACGACTTCCTGATCCGGGAGGGTGCCCGGGCGGTGCACGTGCTCAACGCGCCCAGTCCCGCGGCGACCGCCTCGCTGCCGATCGGGCGGGAGGTGGCGAGGAGGGCCCTGGCCGTCCTCGCGTCGACATGAAGCGCGCGCCGGGTCCCGTCGGCCTTGAGGGCCGGTTCGTGCCGGCCCCACGTAAAATCGTTCCCACTGTGACTGACTCGCTGAACACCCCCCAGGCTCCCGCCCCCGGTGAGCTGCCCCAGCACACGCCCGGCGTGTCCGTGCGGCACACCCGGGCCAAGGGGGAGCCGCGTTTCCCCGACGGGCCCAAGGCCGATCCGGCCGGCTCGCACTTCGAGCGGCGGATCCGCAGCTTCCAGCCGCGTCGGAGCCGGGTGACCGCGGGACAGGCGGACGCGTTGCAGCGGCTGTGGCCCGCCTGGGGGCTGGACATCGACGGACAGCGGGTGATCGACCTCGCCGAGCTGTTCGGGAACTCGCGCCCGGTCGTGCTGGAGATCGGCTTCGGGATGGGCGAGGCCACCGCCCGGATGGCGGCCGAGGACCCGGACACCAACATCCTCGCCGTCGACGTGCACACCCCGGGCCAGGGCAACCTGCTGAGCCTCGCCGACCGGCACAAACTCGGCAACGTCCGCGTCGGCAACGGCGACGCCATCATCCTGCTGCGCGAGATGCTCGCCCCCGACAGCCTCGACGGGCTGCGCGTCTACTTCCCCGACCCCTGGCCGAAGAAGCGGCACCACAAGCGGCGGCTGATCCAGCCGGAGTTCCTGACGCTGGCCGCCGCCCGGCTCAGGCCCGGGGCGGTCGTGCACTGCGCGACGGACTGGGAGCCGTACGCGCAGCAGATGCTCGACGTGCTGACGGCACACCCGGACTTCGAGAACACCCGGGCCGACGGCGGTTTCGCGCCACGTCCCGGCTTCCGGCCGCTGACCCGTTTCGAGGGCCAGGGACTGGAGAAGGGTCATGTGGTGAACGATCTGCTCTTCCGCCGCGTGCCCAGGTGACCTCGTGAGGGCCGATGCCGTGGTCACCTGCCCCCCGTACCCGACACCTCCCGGCGCTCCCGGCGGCACGTCCCGCCACGCGCACTGGTGGCAGCGGCGATGGGTCAGGTACGGCGCCCTCGTCACCCTGCTCGCCCTCTCCGGGCTGGTCATCCTCGCCCTGGTGCGCCGGCAGACCGGCACCGAGGGGTTCCTCGTCGGGCTCGGGCTCGCGGTGCTGCCCGTACCGCTGCTGACGGCCGCCTTCCGCTGGCTGGACCGGGTCGAGCCCGGCCCCTGGCGGAACCTGGTGTTCGCCTTCGCCTGGGGCGCCTGCGCGGCGGCCCTGATCGCGATCGTCGCCAACAGCTTCGCCACCCACTGGATCGCCACGGCGACCGCCGATCCCGCGAGCGCGGACACCCTGGGCGCGACCGTGATAGCGCCGGTCGTGGAGGAGTCCGCGAAGGCCGCCGCCGTCCTGCTGGTCTTCCTCTTCCGCAGACGCGACTTCACCGGCATCGTCGACGGGGTCGTCATCGCCGGGGTGACCGCGACCGGCTTCGCGTTCACCGAGAACATCCTGTACCTCGGCAACGCCTTCGGCGCCGACCAGCTCACCGGTGACCGGGGCATCGCCTCCGTCACCGCGGCGACCTTCTTCGTCCGCGTCATCATGTCGCCGTTCGCGCACCCGATGTTCACCGTGCTCACCGGCATCGGCTTCGGCATCGCCGCGATGTCCGGGAACCGCCGCCTGCGCCGCCTGCTGCCGCCGCCGGCCGGGCTGCTGCTCGCGATGGGCATGCACGCCCTGTGGAACGGCTCGACGACCTTCGGCGAGTACGGCTTCTTCGCGGTGTACGCCGCCTTCATGGTGCCCGCGTTCGGGCTGCTGACCTGGCTGGTCGTCTGGACCCGGCAGCGCGAGCTGAGGACCGTGCGCGAGGAGCTGCCCGCGTACACCGCCGCCGGATGGCTCACCCCGGCCGAACCGTTCGCCCTGGCCTCCATGCGGGCGCGCAGACTGGCCCGCGACCACGCCCGGCGCCACCTCGGCAGGACGGCGGCGCGCACCGTCGCCCAGTACGAGGCGTACGCGACCTCGCTGGCGTTCCTCCGGCACCGCGGGCGTCTGGGGCGGACCGGCGCCGACTTCGCCGTACGGGAGCGGGAGCTGCTGCACGAGCTGTGGCGCAGGCGGGAGGTGGCGCAGCCGGCGCTGGACCACGCGGCCAGGATGGCGACGCCCATGGCCGCGCCGGCCTGGCCGGGCTACGGGGTGTACGGGGTCCACGAGGTGCACCCGCGGCCGCTGGGGTACGGGTCGTACGGACCGGCGGCGCCGTATCCCTCGTACAACCCGTACCGGACGCAGCCGTAGCGGCCCCGGGGACGGGAGTTACGCCGACGCCCGCGTCAGCTTCCCGAGCTCCTCCTCCGTCAGCCGCAGCTCCGCGACCCCGAGCAGTGCCGGGAGCTGTTCCACCGTCCGCGCCGAGGCGATCGGGGCGGTCACCGTCGGCTGCGCGGCGAGCCAGGCCAGGGCCACCGTGGCGACCTCGGCGTCATGGGCCCGGGCGACCTCGTCCAGGGCGGTGAGGACCTTGTGGCCGCGCTCGGTCTCGAGGTGCTTGGCCGCGCCCTGCGCCCGCGCGCTGTCCACCGTCGCACCGGGCCGGTACTTGCCGGTCAGGAAGCCGGAGGCGAGCGCGTAGTACGGAACGGCGGCCAGGCCGGACCGCTCGGCGACGTTCTCCAGCCCGCCCTCGTAGGTGTCGCGCGAGACCAGGTTGTAGTGCGGCTGGAGCGCCACGTAGCGGGCCAGGCCCTCGCGGTCGGAGAAGTCCAGGGACTCCTGGAGTCGCTCGGCGGAGATGTTGGAGGCGGCGATGTGCCGCACCTTGCCCGCCCTGACCAGCTCGTCGAGCGCGCCGATGATCTCCTCGACGGGGACTTCCGGCTGGTCGAAGTGCGTGTAGTACAGGTCGATGTGGTCCGTGCCCAGGCGCCTGAGGGAGGCATCGGCCGCGGCCTTGATGTTGGCGGCGCTCAGACCCCGGTAGTCGGGGTGCTGGCTGACCTTGGTGGCGATGACGACGTCGGAGCGGTTGCCGCGCTCCTTGATCCACTTGCCGATGATCGTCTCGGACTCGCCGCCCTGGTTGCCCTCCACCCACGCGGAGTAGGAGTCGGCGGTGTCGACGAAGTTGCCTCCGGCGGCCGTGTAGGCGTCGAGGACGGCGAAGGACTGCTCCTGGTCGGCGGTCCAGCCGAAGACGTTGCCGCCGAGGGCGAGCGGGAAGACCTCGAGATCGGACGAACCCAGTTTGCGTAGAGAAGTCATGTCCAACATCAACAACCACGCCGGAGCGGCCCATTCCGGGCTGGGCCGCATCCGGCCGCAAAGGTTGCGCAAACCGGTCTCACAGGCTCGTCAAGGGTGTGACCGGTCCGTGTTCGTCAGGGGGTGATGCCCTTGCCGCGCAGCCACGCCAGCGGGTCGACCCCGGTGGACTCGCCGCCCGGGTGTACCTCCAGGTGGAGGTGGGGCCCGGTGACGTTGCCGGTGGCGCCCACACGGCCGATCACGTCGCCCGTGCTGACCTTCTGGCCGACGCTGACGCTGATCGACGACTGGTGGCAGTACCACAGCTCGGTGCCGTCCTCGAGGGTGAGGATCGTGCGGTAGCCGTAGGAGCCGGCCCAGCCGGCCTCGGTGATGGTGCCGGTGTGGATCGCCTTGAGCAGGGTGCCCGTGGGCGCGGCGAAGTCGAGGCCGGTGTGGTAGCCGGAGGACCACATGGAACCGGCCTGACCGAAGGTGGAGGTGAGCGTGTACGAGGAGGTGGGCAGCGCGTACTGCTTGGCCAGTTCGGCCAGCCGGGCCTCCTCGGCCTTCCGCGCGGCCTCCTCGGCCTTCCGCTTGGCCTCCTCCTCCGCCTTCTTCTTCTCGGCGGCGGCCTTGGCCTCGGCCGTCTCCCGCGCCTTCGCCGCCTCCTGGGCGGCCTTCTTGGCGACGGCGGCCTCGGCATCGGCCTGGGCCTTGGCCTCGATCTGGACCTGCTGCTGCTCGGCCTGCGCCATGATCCGGTTGCGCAGCACCTCGCCGGCGTCCGAGGTGCCCTCCTCGGCCTCGGCGGCGGACACGCCGACGCCGCTGAGCGCCGTCGCCGAGCCCACGGGGTCGGCGTTGGAGGAGTCGTCGAACAGGGAGCCCACGGAGGGCAGGTCGGGCAGCGAGATGGACACCGGCGGCTTGCCGCTGTTGGCGCTCGCCATGCCGCCCGCGCCGACGGCGGCGATGACGCCGACACCGAGAACGGTGGAGCTGCGGGCGAGTCCGCCGCCGCGCTGCTTGGCGACACGGTGCCGGCCGCGCACGGGACGGATGGTCTCCGCGGTGGGGTTCCACTCCTCCCAGGGGCCCTCGCCGGCGCGGCGGCTGTCGTAGCCGAAGGTCTCTCCGTGCTGCCGGCTCGGCGCGAACGGGGCTTCCGGAGCAGGCGGGTTGGACGCCACGAAGGCGCACTCCTTTCCTTCCGTCTCGCCTACCGGGTTAGCTGACGGGTTCGGAGCGGGAAGGTCTCCTACGCGCGTAAACAAGCCGTGCGTACACGGCGGTTACGCTCGATTCACCCCAAGTTGGTGGTTCCCCGGTTCCCTTGCGGGATTCGGCGTGCGCGCACGGAGCCGCCTCTTGTGACGGCTGGGACGACCGTGCTGCGTTATCGAACGTTAATAGACTCGGGGCTCGGATTCCAAGCCGTTCGACTTGATCGCTAAACCTTCCGGCACGACCTTACGGTCCATGACCACCGAAAACCGGGCGAGTTGCCCGCATCGCGGAGGAGAGTCGTGTGTCCGCGAAACACTCAGGGCCGGAATCCATTGATCGGATTCCGGCCCTGAGCCTTCAGTAGCGGGGACAGGATTTGAACCTGCGACCTCTGGGTTATGAGCCCAGCGAGCTACCGAGCTGCTCCACCCCGCGCCGTTGTGACACCAGTATATGCCATCCGGAAGGCTGCTCGCACCCACCTCACCTCCCACCGCCCGTCACACGGTTCCCGGGCGTACGGGGAGGTCCCGCTCAGCCGAGCAGATGGCGGTTCGGCTCCCTGGCCCGCTCCTCGAACTCCGGCACCACGACGACGTCCGCGCCACCGGCCGCCAGCACCCCGGTCCCGTCGGCGCCCTCGACGAACGTGTCCGGCTCCCGCCACGCCGTCACCACCCGTCGCACCCCGGCGTCCAGAATCAGCCGGGCGCACGGACGCGGCCGGGAGGCGCGGCGGGCGCACGGCTCCAGGCTGCTGTACACCGTGGCGTCCGGCAGTCGCGGATCCGCCGGGTCGACCTTGGCCAGCGCCGCCTCCTCCGCGTGCACGACCGGGTCGCCGCCCTCCCGCGAGTACCCGCGGGCGAGTTCGGTCCCGTCGGCGGCGACCACCACGGCGCCCACGCTGAACGCGGTCCGGGACGGCGGGCACTGGGCCGCCAGCTCGCAGGCGAGCCGGAGCCAGTGCCGGTCCGCGGGCACGGCGCGGCCGGCGGTGCCGGGAGCGGTGGGCTCGTAGCGCACGAGGACGACGTCCTCGATGGTCCGCGTCTCCACCAGCCGCAGCCGCCCGCCCTGGTAGGTCCCGGGCCCGAACAGCCGGGGCGCGTCCGCGTCCCCCACGAACAGCGGGGCGAGCACGAGCTGCACCTCGTCCGCGAGCTGCTGCTGGAGCAGTTGTGTGTGGACGGTCCCGCCGCCCTCGACCATGAGCCGGCGCACCCCGCGTACGTCGTGCAGGTGCTCGAGCAGCCGGGGCCAGCCGAGTTCGGCGCCCAGCGGCACGACATCGGCGGCCAGGCCCGTACGCCGCAGCCGCAGCGCGCCCTCGTCGGTCGTGTAGAGGACCTTCTCGCCACCGGTGTGCCAGAAGGGCGCCCCGGGGTCCAGCTCGCCGGAGGCGCTGACCGCGACCTTCAGCGGGTACTCCGGCTTCCCGGCGGCGCGGCGGACGGCCCGCCGCGCCGGCGAGTTCACCAGCAGCCGCGGGTTGTCGGCCCGCAGGGTGCCGGCGCCGATCAAAATCGCGTCGGCCGACGCCCGTACCTCGTCGACCCGGTCGAAGTCGGCGGGACTGGAGAGCAGCAGGCGCTCGGGTCCTGTGTCGTCCAGGTAGCCGTCGAGCGAGACGGCGGCGGACAGCAGGACGTACGGGTGGGGCATCGACGCCCTCTCTCTCGGCGACGGACTGGCTCCCAGTGTGACCGACCCCGCCGGTCGCGGGCGGGGCCCCACCGTGGCGGAGCCGCGCACGCGAAGCGGGCGGGCCGCCCGCCGGCCGGTAAGGATCAGTGACCGAGGTGGATGCGGAACCGGAGACGGCAGATGACGGCGTCGGTGTGGCGGCGGACGGCGCGGTCCAGGAC
>NZ_JBSFJL010000028.1:21075-117445 GCF_053598035.1 Streptomyces sp. NPDC001204
CAGCACCGCGCTGGTTCTGCAGAAGCCGCGGACGGCGCGGTCCAGGACAGCACCGCGCTGGTTCTGCAGAAGCCGCGGACGGCGCGGTCCAGGACAGCACCGCGCTGGTTCTGCAGAAGCCGCGGACGGCGCGGTCCAGGACGGCACCGCGCTGGTTCTGCAGAAGCCGCGGACGGCGCGGTCCAGGACGGCACCGCGCTGGTTCTGCAGAAGCCGCTGCCAGGGCCTGGGGAGGTGCATCTCCGGGATGAGGACCACGATCCGGTCCTGCCGCTCCTGGGCGGCCAGCGCGCGCAGATGATCGACGAAGGGCCGGGGCAGGGAACGGGTGCGGCTGTGCAGCACCCTGGCGGTCCGCGCGCGGCGCCTGGAAGTCGTCATCATCACCGACGCCGACCACCTTGCCCAGATCCACCGCGCGGACCGGCCGGCCAGGAAGGCGACCTCACCCGACGCGGTGGTGGAGGCCGTGCGCACGCAACTCGTCGGTCTGCTCCACCTGAGCGGCTGCCGCTTCGAGTACGGCACCCTGCTCGGCCACGCCCCCGCCTGGAAGCCGACGGCTCCCTCACCGTCGGGCGCAGAACGTGGGACGTCGACCGACTCGGCATGCCCGACCAGGACATCGAACTGCGCGTCCTCGCGGGCGGCCACTTCCACGGCCGCTTCCTCCTCCGCCCGACCCCCGGTCACACCCCGCCGCTGGAGGCGCGCCTGGTCGCCGTCACCCTGGCCGACCAAGTGGGCGCACTCCAGACCACCTGGAGAACCCCAAGGCCCACAGCATGACCGACGCCGCGCCCCGGGCCGCGAAAACGCCGCGGCGCCCGGCCCGGCCGAAGCCGAACCGGGCGCCGCGAAGCAGGTCGGAGGGGACTGCCCTCCTCCCGCGGCCGTAGGCCCTGTGGGACTCGAACCCACAACCAATGGATTAAAAGTCCACTGCTCTGCCAATTGAGCTAAGGGCCCAGGCGATGTTGCCTACCCGAGCATAGCGGGAGGAGGGCCCGTCGCCGATCGGGTATCCGGGGTGCCCGGCCGGAAGTTCGGCGTGATCGGCGGTGACCGCCCCGCACACCGTCCGTCCGGACGGGGGTCGCAACGGTGGCCGGCGCCGGACCCGCCGTGGTCGGCGAGGCATGGGGGTCAAAGCCGCGGGGCCCGTACGACAGGAGTCGTACGGGCCCCGCGGGGTGGGTTCAGCCTGCGTCAGCCGTTGCGCTTCCAGCGCGGCTTGTCGTCGCGACGGCCGAAGGAACCGCCGCCGCCGCCGCGGTGGTCGTCACGGCGGCCGTAGGGGCGCTCGTGGCCACCGGAGCGGAAGCCGGGGCGGTCGCCCTGGCGGTCACGGTTGAACGGGCGGTCGCTGCCGCGGTGCCCGCCACGCTCGTCGCGCCGGGCCGGGCGGTCGTCGCGGCGGAAGCCGCCACGGTCGTCACGGCGGTCGAACGAGCCACGGTCGTCACGACGGTCGAAGGAACGGGGCGCGCGGTCCCGGTCGCGGTGGAAACCACCACGGTCGTCGCGCCGCTCGAAGGAACGGCCGCCACGGTCGCCGCGGTCGTCACGGCGGTCGTCGCGGCGGAAGCCGCCGCGGTCGTCACGACGGTCGAACGAGCCACGGTCGTCACGACGGTCGAAGGAACGGCCACCGCGGTCGCCGCGGTCGCCCCGGTCGTCACGGCGGAAGCCGCCACGGTCACCGCGGTCCCGGTCACGGTCCCGGTTGAAGCCGCCGCGGTCGTCACGGCGGTCGAACGAGCCACGGTCGTCACGACGGTCGAAGGAACGGGGCGCACGGTCCCGGTCGCGCTGGAAACCACCACGGTCCTCGCGCCGCTCACGCCGGTCGTACGACGACGGGGCCGCCGTACGCTCCTCACGCTCCGCGCCCTCTTCCCGGTCGATGCGTTCGATGTCCCGGGCCGCCGGCTGCTCCGGCACCGACACCTCGGCCACCGCCTGCTCCTCGGTCTCCGCGGCCGAGCCCTCGGAGGTCACGGTCTCGCCGCGCTCGCGGGCGAGCCGGGCGACCAGCCGGTCGGCCTCCTCGCGCAGCTCGGCCGCACGCCGCTGCGCGCGCTCCAGCTGCTTGGCGAGGTGGGTGACCTCGCGCTCGGCCAGCTGGGCCGCGGTGCCCGCGGACTCGGCCTGCACCTCGGTCATCGACCGGGCGCCGGTGATCTCGGCGACCTCCGGGTCGAAGGCCGCGCCGCCCTGGATGATGTGGCGCGAGGCGTCGACGCCCGCGTCCTCCATGAGGCGGAAGATCTGACGCCGCTGGTGCGGCAGGGACAGCGAGACCACCGTGCCCGTACGGCCCGCGCGGGCCGTACGGCCGGCCCGGTGCAGGTAGTCCTTGTGGTCGCCGGCCGGGTCGACGTTCAGCACCAGGTCGATGCCGTCGACGTGGATACCGCGGGCGGCGACGTCGGTGGCGACCAGGACGTTGACGTAACCGTCCTTGAAGTCGGCCAGGGTGCGGGTGCGGGCGCCCTGGGTCATGCCACCGTGCAGCGCCTCGGCCTTCGCACCGGCCTCGCGCAGCTGCTCGGCCACGCGGTCGGCGCCCAGCTGGGTGCGCACGAAGATGATGGTGCGGCCCTTGCGGGAGGCGATGGCAGCGGTGACCGGCGCCTTGTCCTTGGGCTTCACGATCAGGATGTGGTGGGACATGGTCGTCACCGCGCCCTGCGCCGCGTCGACCTCGTGGCTGACCGGGTCGGTCAGGTAGCGGTCGACGAGGGTCTTGATCTCGTTCTCCATCGTCGCGGAGAACAGCATCCGCTGACCGCCCGCCGGAACCTGGTCCAGCAGCTCGGTGACCTCGGGCAGGAAGCCCAGGTCGGACATCTGGTCGGCCTCGTCCAGGACCGCGATCTGCACATCCTCCAGGGAGCAGGCGCCGCGGTTGATGATGTCGCGCAGACGGCCCGGCGTGGCGACCAGGATGTCGACGCCCTTCTCCAGGGCGTAGATCTGGTTGCCCATGGAGGTGCCGCCGCAGACGACCTTCATCCTCAGGCCGACGACGTCGCCGTAGGGCTGGAGGGCGTCGGCCACCTGCATGGCCAGCTCACGGGTCGGGGTGAGGATGACGGCCCGCGGCCGCTTCCGCTCGGTGTGGCCGCCGGCCAGCGTGGCCAGGGTCGGCAGACCGAAGGAGAGGGTCTTGCCGGAGCCGGTGCGGCCCCGGCCCAGGATGTCCTTCCGGGCCAGGGCGTCCGGGATGGTCGCGGCCTGGATCGGGAAAGGCGTGGTCACGCCGTTCTGCGCGAGCTTGCGGACGACGCCCTCGGGCAGGCCGAGGTCCGCGAAGGTGATCTCCGGGGCCTCGTGGTTCTCGGGAGCGTCGTCGGCGTTCTCGGGCACGACGACGTGATCAGTGGAAATGGACATGCGAATGCGAAACCTTCCGGAGTCTCGTCGGCACGCGCCCGTCAACTCCGTGATTTCGCGCCACGACCGCCTCGATGCGGTCCGCCACGGCAAAGGAGAGTACGCGCCACACGGCGCGCTCTGCGTGGGCGCCGGGCAAATGGGATCAAACGATCTACCACCATACGCACCTTGCCCCCCCGAAGGCAAACCGGCGCCGCCGCCGCAGGTCAGCCGCTCGTCCGGCGCGGATGCCTGCCCGGCTTGTACGGGCGTTCCCTCTTCTCCAGCTGCGACCCCGTGCCATCGTGCGCCGAGGGCGACGGCTCGGCCGACGGCGGATCCGAAGACGCCGGCGGAGCGGGCGGCGAGGCCGGCGGCTGTTCGGGCGTGGCGGACGTCTGCGGGGGCGCCGGCACCGCCTCGGTCGGCGTCGGCTCGCCCGCCTTCGGCGGCGACCCGCCCGTGCCCGGCGCCGCCGACGCGCCGGGCTCGTCCGACGGCGACACCGGCGCGGACGGCGACTCGCCGGGCTTCCCCTTCCCCCCGTGACCACGCTTGCCGTCCCCGCCGCCACCCGCGCGGCCCGCGTCACCGCGGGACACCGCGTCCACCCCGCCCGGGGCCCGGCCGCCCCGGTCCCCGGCGGAGTGCGACGGCCTGACCGAGCCGGCGTCCTCCCCCACGCTCACGCAGCCGGCGGCGGCGGTGACGGCCGCGACCACGGCGGCGAGGCGGACGGATACGAACAAGGGGCGCACGGGCAGCCACCTCCGGGAGAAGAAGTCACCCTGTCCAACTCCGTTCACCCGCTGGAGGACACGCGACCGCGTCCGGCGAGCGTCAGCCGTACCCCAGCGCGTGCAGACGTTCGTCGTCGATCCCGAAGTGGTGGGCGATCTCGTGAACGACCGTCACCTCCGTCTCCGCGACGACGTCCTCACGTGTCTCGCACATGCGCAGCGTCGGCCCGCGGTAGATCGTGATCCGGTCCGGCAGCACCCCCGCGTACCACTCGCCGCGCTCCGTCAGCGGGGTCCCCTCGTACAGCCCGAGCAGCTCGGGATCATCGGCGGGCGGCTCGTCCTCGACGAACACCGCGACGTTGTCCATCAGCCGTGTCAGCTCCGGCGGAATCCGGTCGAGGGCCTCGGCCACCAGCTCCTCGAACTCCTCGCGCGTCATCTCCAGCACACGGTCATTGTCCGGCACCACCCGCACGACCATGCCGCGCACGGGCATATCGGGTGTCGGGCATGGGCATACGCGCCCAATGCCCCGCGTCCCCCTCCCAGACCCGAACCGCCCGCACCCCTTCCGAGGCATACGGAGGGCGGTGCACACCGTCGCACTCCGCCGCCGATCGACCCGTCAACGGCCGGACCTCTCCCTGGCGCAGGAGCCGCGCCCCTGGGCACGCGCCGCCGGACTGGTGGCCGTCGTCCTGGTCGGCGCCTGGCTGGGGCTGCTCGTCGTCGGCAACGTACGGGCACCGGTCGGCCCCATGAACACCACGATGACCCTGCGCCCGTCCCTGACCGGCGGCACGAAGATCAACGTCTCTCCGCTGGGCTCCCTGGAACTGGACAGCCATATCGCCCCCGTCCGCCTCGACGTGAACGTCGACCAGCTCGACCCGGCCCGCTCCCAGGCCCTGGTCGACCACCCGGAACGCCTCTCCGGCCTCCAGGACGAGGTGGCGCACGACGTCGAGCACGGCACCCTCGACCTGGCCCTGCGGTCCTGTGTGGCCGTCGTCTCCGGCGCCACCGCGCTCGGCCTCGCGGTCTACCGCCGCCCGCGCCGCGCCCTGGCGGCCGGCGGCCTGGCCCTCACCCTGCTCGCGGCGTCCGGGGCGACGGCGTACGCCACCTGGAATCCCAAGTCGGTGCTGGAGCCGAAGTTCTCCGGACTGCTGTCCTCGGCACCCTCGGTGGTCGGCAACGCGCGCAGCATCGTCACCGAGTTCGACGTCTACCAGAAGGAGCTGGCACGCCTGGTGACGAACGTGACCAAGCTCTACGACGTCACCTCCACGCTCCCCGCCTACCAGCCGGACCCGACGACCATCCGGGTCCTGCACGTCTCCGACATCCATCTCAATCCGGCGAGCTGGAAGATCATCGCCTCGCTGGTGGAGCAGTACAAGGTGGACGTGATCGTCGACTCCGGCGACACGATGGACCACGGCACCGCGGCGGAGAACGGCTTCCTGGACCCGATCGGGGACCTGGGCGTCCCCTATGTCTGGGTGCGCGGCAACCACGACTCGAAGGTCACCCAGCGCTACCTGGAGCGCATGAAGAACACGCACGTCCTGGACGACGGCCGCGCCGAGACCGTCGCCGGCCTGCGCTTCGCCGGTATCGGCGACCCCCAGTTCACCCCCGACCGCTCCGGCGCGCCGGGCGCCGACGCGTCCGAGGAACTGGCCGGCGCCCGTCTGGCCTCGGCCCTGCGCGACCAGCGGGCCAAGGGCACCCCCGTCGACATCGCCATCGCCCACGAACCGTCCGCGGCCCGCGAGACCGACGGCACCGTGCCGCTGGTGCTGTGCGGCCATCTCCACCACCAGGGGACGGAGGTCCTCAGGTACGGCACGCGGCTGCGCATGGAGGGGTCCACGGGCGGCAGCGGGCTGCGCGCGGTCGAGGGGAAGCACCCGGCCCCGATCGAGGCGTCGATCCTCTACCTCGACCGGGACAGCCGCCGCCTCCAGGCCTGGGACGCGATCAGGCTGGGCGGCCTGGGACTGACGACGGCCGAGGTCAGCCGCCATCTGCCCGAGGAGAACAAGCCGGGCGCCACCCCCTCACCGACCGCGCCCTCCCCCTCCACGGCCTCCCCGGCCACGCCCTCCCCCTCCGGCTCGTAAACGGTTTTGGCGATACCCCCGGCCATCCCCTATGCTTTTCACGTCCCCGACGCGCTGAGAAGCGCCCAGGCGGGCCGATAGCCCTCATCGTCTAGCGGCCTAGGACGCCGCCCTTTCAAGGCGGTAGCACGGGTTCGAATCCCGTTGGGGGCACGCAGTACGGTGTGCGACACTTACGTTCGTTGGTTCGCACACAACCATGGTCCTGTGGAGCAGTTTGGAGTGCTCGCCACCCTGTCAAGGTGGAGGCCGCGGGTTCAAATCCCGTCAGGACCGCTGAGGTTTCACGTGAAACCTCAACGGCTGGGTAGCTCAGTTGGTACGAGCGATCGCCTGAAAAGCGATAGGTCGCCGGTTCGACCCCGGCCCCAGCCACAGGGAAAGATCCCGCCCCTCGGGCGGGATCTTCTTTGTTTCGCCGGCACCGCCGGCAGGCAGTCGCAGACCTTCGGCCCCGGAGCGGGCATGGCACCGGCCGAGGACGGACGCGCCCACCGGGGTGCCACCGTCGGCGGCCCGCGGCCCGCGGCAAAACCGTTCGCCAGGATTTTCTCGGGGATGAGATCCTGGGTCCCGTATGTCTACGCATCCCGCCCCCGCCCTCGGCGCCCTCGCCTCCCGCCTGAACGAGTTGTCGCTGCGTGACGCGCACCGGCTCGGCCGCAGGCTCGAAGGCGCGCGCAAGATTCGCAAGCCGGAGGCGCGTGCCGCCGTCCTCGCCGAGGTCGAGGGCGAGGTCGGCAAGGCCGAGGAGCGCATGTCCGCCCGGCGATCCCGGGTGCCGGCGGTCAGCTACCCCGAGCAGTTGCCGGTCAGCCAGAAGAAGGACGAGATCGCCGACGCGATCCGCGCTCACCAGGTCGTCATCGTCGCCGGTGAGACGGGGTCCGGGAAGACCACGCAGATCCCGAAGATCTGCATGGAGCTGGGCCGGGGTGTACGCGGCATGATCGGGCACACCCAGCCCCGCCGGATCGCCGCCCGTACCGTCGCCGAGCGTGTGGCGGAGGAGCTGGACACCCCGCTCGGTGCGGCCGTCGGCTGGAAGGTGCGGTTCACCGACCAGGTGGATCCCGACGCCACGTTCGTCAAGCTGATGACGGACGGCATCCTGCTCGCCGAGATCCAGACCGACCGTGAGCTGCGGGCCTACGACACGATCATCATCGACGAGGCCCACGAGCGGTCCCTCAACATCGACTTCCTGCTGGGCTATCTCGCTCAGCTGCTGCCGCGGCGGCCGGACCTCAAGGTCGTCATCACCTCGGCCACCATCGATCCCGAGCGCTTCTCCCGGCACTTCGGCGACGCCCCGATCGTCGAGGTCAGCGGGCGGACGTACCCCGTGGAGGTGCGCTACCGGCCGCTGCTGGAGGAGGACTCCGACGACGCCGACCGGGACCAGATCACCGCGATCACGGACGCGGTGGACGAGCTCATGGCCGAGGGGCCCGGGGACATCCTCGTCTTCCTCTCCGGGGAGCGGGAGATCCGTGACACGGCCGACGCGCTCAACAAGAACTACTCCCGCGCCGGAAGCGCTGACCGGCAGAGCACCGAGGTGCTGCCGCTGTACGCCCGGCTGTCGCACGCCGAGCAGCACCGGGTCTTCCAGCCGCACACCGGCCGCAGGATCGTCCTGGCGACCAACGTCGCCGAGACCTCCCTGACCGTCCCGGGCATCAAGTACGTCATCGACCCCGGCTTCGCCCGTATCTCCCGGTACAGCCACCGCACCAAGGTGCAGCGGCTGCCGATCGAGCCGGTCTCGCAGGCCAGCGCCAACCAGCGCAAGGGCCGCTGCGGGCGTACGTCCGACGGCATCTGCATCCGGCTCTACGGCGAGGACGACTTCCTCACCCGTCCGGAGTTCACGGACGCGGAGATCCTGCGCACCAACCTCGCCTCCGTCATCCTCCAGATGACCGCGGCCGGCCTCGGCGACATCGAGAAGTTCCCGTTCATCGACCCGCCGGACCACCGCAACATCCGGGACGGCGTGCAGCTGCTCCAGGAGCTGGGCGCGCTGGACCCGGCGCAGAAGGACCCCCGCAAACGACTCACGGAGACCGGCCGCAAGCTCGCCCAGCTGCCGGTCGACCCGCGCCTGGCCCGCATGGTGCTGGAGGCCGACCGCAACGGCTGCGTCCGCGAGGTCATGGTGATCGCCGCCGCGCTGTCCATCCAGGACCCGCGCGAGCGTCCCGCCGAGAAGCAGACCCAGGCCGATCAGCAGCACGCCCGCTTCCGGGACGAGACCAGCGACTTCCTCGCCTACCTCAATCTGTGGCGCTACATCCGCGAGCAGCAGAAGGAGCGGGGCTCCTCGTCGTTCCGGCGCATGTGCAAGCAGGAGTTCCTGAACTTCCTGCGTATCCGCGAATGGCAGGACATCTACAGCCAGTTGCGCACGGTCGCCAAGCAGATGGGCATCCACCTCGACGACCAGGACGCGCCCGCCGACCGGATCCACGTCTCGCTGCTGGCCGGTCTGCTCTCGCACATCGGCATGAAGGACGTGAAGGAGTCCAAGGACTCCGGGGCCGGCGCACGCAAGGACGGCGGCCGGAACGAGTACCTGGGCGCCCGCAACGCCAAGTTCGCGATCTTCCCCGGCTCGGCGCTGTTCAAGAAGCCGCCGCGCTTCGTGATGTCCGCCGAGCTCGTCGAGACCTCCCGTCTGTGGGCTCGCGTCAACGCGAGGATCGAACCGGAGTGGGTCGAGCCGCTGGCCGGGCACCTGCTGAAGCGGACCTACAGCGAACCGCACTGGGAGAAGGACCAGGCGGCGGTGATGGCGTACGAGAAGGTCACGCTGTACGGCGTTCCGATCGTCGCCCAGCGGAAGGTGAACTACGGGCGGATCGACGCGGAGCTCAGCCGGGAGCTGTTCATCCGCAACGCGCTCGTCGAGGGCGACTGGCGCACGCACCACAAGTTCTTCGCCGACAACCGCAGGCTCCTCAGCGAGGTGGAGGAGCTGGAGCACCGGGCCCGGCGCCGGGACATCGTCGTGGACGACGAGACGCTGTTCGACTTCTACGACCGGCGGGTGCCCGAACACGTCGTCTCCGGGGCGCACTTCGACTCCTGGTGGAAGCGGAAGCGGCACGAGCAGCCGGACTTCCTGGACTTCGAGCGGGAGATGCTCATCCGGGAGTCGGCGGAGGCGGTCACCAAGGCCGACTATCCGGACTCCTGGCGGCAGGGGAACCTCAAGTTCCGGGTGACGTACCAGTTCGAGCCGGGCGCGGACGCGGACGGCGTGACCGTCCACATCCCGTTGCAGGTGCTGAACCAGGTCACGGACGAGGGCTTCGACTGGCAGATCCCGGGGCTGCGCGAGGAGGTCGTCACCGAGCTGATCCGCTCCCTGCCCAAGCCCATCCGCCGCCACTACGTGCCGGCGCCGAACTACGCGAAGGCGTTCCTGGAGTCCGCGGTGCCGTTGCAGGAGCCGCTGACCACCACCATGGCGCGTGAGCTGAAGCGGATGGTCGGTGTGCCCTTCGAGGCCGAGGACTTCGACTGGTCCAGGATCCCCGACCATCTGAAGATCACCTTCCGGATCGTCGACGAGCGGCGCCGCAAGCTGGCCGAGGACAAGGATCTCCAGGCGCTGAAGCTGACGCTGAAGCCCAGGGCGCGCAAGGCCCTGTCCCAGGCCGCCGCGGCGACCGCGGAGCGACAGGGCGGGGAGTCCCTGGAGCGCAAGGGTCTGACCGACTGGAGCATCGGCACGCTCACCCGGGTCTTCGAGACCCGCCGGGCCGGCCAGCCGGTGAAGGCCTACCCGGCGCTCGTCGACGATGGCGACACCGTGTCCGTACGGCTCTTCGACACCGAGGCCGAGCAGGCCGAGGCGATGTGGCGGGGCACGCGGCGGCTGATCCTGCGCAACATCCCGGTCAACCCGGCGAAGTTCGCGTCCGAAAAGCTGAGCAACCAGCAGAAGCTCGCCCTCTCGGCGAACCCGCACGGCTCGGTCCAGGCGCTGTTCGACGACTGCGCGACGGCGGCGGCGGACCGGCTGATCGCGGACTTCGGCGGGCCGGTCTGGGACGAGGAGTCGTACCGGAAGCTGTACGACAAGGTGCGTGCCGACATCGTGGACACGACCGTGCGGACGGTGGGCCAGGTGCAGCAGGTACTGGCCGCCTGGCAGGCCTGTGAGCGCCGCCTGAAGGCCGTACGCAGCCCCGCGCTGCTGCCGAACCTGGCGGACCTGCGGGCTCAGCTGGACGGCCTGGTGAAGCCCGGTTTCGTCACGGCGTCCGGGGTACGGCGTCTGCCGGACCTGATGCGCTATCTGGTGGCCGCCGACCGCCGCCTCCAGCAGATGCCGACGAACGTCCAGCGGGACACCACGCGCATGGAGAAGGTCCACGAGATGCGGGACGAGTACGCGTGGCTGCTCGAGCAGATGCCGAAGGGCCGGCCGGTGCCGTCCTCGGTCCTGGACATCCGCTGGATGATCGAGGAGCTGCGGGTGAGCTACTTCGCGCACGCGCTGGGCACGGCGTACCCGGTCTCGGACAAGCGGATCGTGAAGGCGATCGACGCGGCCGTCCCGTGATGACACGTGCACGCTAAGTGAGTTCGACCCCGGGCCCCCGCTCCTGTACAGTCTCTTCTCGCAGCGCAACGCACGAATGGCGCCGCAAAACGAGGTCCTGTGGAGCAGTTTGGAGTGCTCGCCACCCTGTCAAGGTGGAGGCCGCGGGTTCAAATCCCGTCAGGACCGCTTTGTCAAGAGGGCCCGTCCCCCCGAGGGGGACGGGCCCTCTTCCCGTGCGCTCGCGCACCCCGTCCGCACGGCCCCTTCCGGAGGTGCGGAGGGGCCCTGTGGCGGCCTGTGGCGCGCCGCCGTGTCTTGACGGCGTCACATTCCCTCGGTACCCAGGGAGCAGGCTCGGCTCCCCCGCGGTCCACTGGAGGTGGCGTATGGCGGCATCGGCCAGGCACGAGACGCGGGCGCTGCTCCGCGCACATCTCGCGGCAGCCTCGTCGTACCGCCATCTCACCCGTCGCTGCGCCGTCTGCCACCACCTGCTGCGACTGGAGATGGCCGGCGCCCCTCGGACGGCCTCCGGCGCCCCGGAGGAGCCGGAGGAGGGCGACAGCCCCTCGACGGCGTGAACCGCGCCGGGGCGCACCTCGAATCCCGAACTCCCTTGCAGGCGTGGGGCGATGGAACCGGAGCCTCCACTAGCGCAGAGACACGGTCGGCAACAAGCGCCTCGGCATGTGACGGGTGTCACCGAATGAGTTTCTGAAAGTGCGGTACTTACACCCGCCCTACACAGGGTCAATTTAATATGTGCAATTGCACTGCCCTGCGGGTTGCTCCACAGATGATCCGCCGAGCCTCCCCAGACTCCGACAAGCCCGCTCACAGAGCCACCCCGCGGGCTCCGGAAGGCACACAAAAAAGATCGCGCTGGACCCGGCGGAGTCCAGCGCGATCGACGACGCACCCTTGTTCACTTGCCTACGGAGCTCTGACGGCTTGGGCGTGGGGCCTGTTGGGGCAGGACCCGCGTCGCTTGGAGCTGTGGCTCCGGGCGCCTCGGCCAGTGGGGGACCAGCCGGTTCGTCCGGTTATTCGGTTGTTCAGGCCTCGCTGCGCTGCTGCGGAATACCCGCGAGCAGTGCGCGGACCTCAGCCTCGCGGTATCGGCGGTGCCCGCCGAGCGTGCGGATCGACGTGAGCTTGCCGGCCTTCGCCCAGCGCGTGACCGTCTTGGGGTCGACGCGGAACATGGTGGCGACCTCAGCCGGGGTCAGCAGCGGCTCGGCATCAGGGGTGCGAGCGGTCATGAGCGGCCTCCTCGGGAGAACCGAACCTTCTCGGTTCTTTCCTCTAAATTCTGCACCTTGACCCGCGTTGCCCGAAATGGCGGACGCGAGTCGAGTCGGTTATAGGACGAACGGCTTGTCCTCGGCACTACAACTACACCATCTGTCCAGCCGCGTCGGCCAAACCGATGGAATTGCCCTCCCAGGTGTTCATCAGCGACGGAAGCCGATGGACCATGCCATAGCGGACAGTCACGCCACTGTGACGATCAGTCACAGCACGATCAGGAGTCGCCAGACCCCCCAAAGAGTGCAATACGGAGATTCCGCCCACAGTGGAGCACAGTTGGACGGATGGAGCCCTCCCCGGACTCCTTGTCCTATTTTGGCACGAGGAGTGGCAAGCGGCGCAAGGGTCGGGTAAGTGCCGTCCGTCACCCTTGATGCAAACGCCCGGATCGGAACCTACGTCCCGTCAGCTCCCGGAAACGTCCTCGACGGTACGCCGTTCACAACCTGTTCAACCGTGATCTGGGTCACCCCGGACAGGGGCTCGCACGGGCTCGCACGGGGTCGCGCGGGGTCGACCGGCCGTTCCTGGTGCGGCGTCAGTTCGCGGAGCGCCGGTCGCGCACCGCCCGCCAGCGCTCCACGAGCCGCCCGTACGCCTCTCCCGCGGCCGCCCCGTCGCCCCGGCGCAGCGCCTCGATACCCTCGGCCACATCGGCGGCCGAGTGGTCGCCCTCCAGCTCGCCGGCCGGCAGCGCATGCACCAGCCCGCCGTAGTCGAGCTCCACCAGCGAGCGCGGATGGAACTCCTCCAGCCAGCGTCCGACGTCCACCAGGCCGTCGATCAGCGGCCCCTCGTCGATGGCGTCCTTCAGCGCCCGCAGCCCGCGCGCCACCCGCCGCCGCGCCTGCACCATCGGTGTGCGGTAGCGCAGCACCGGCACGTCGCCGCCGAAGCCGGGGTCCCCGGCCCCACCGGAGCCCTTGGCGTACTCCCGTTCCTCGTCCGAGACCAGCACGAACCAGTTCAGCGGCACCTGCCAGGTCGCGGTGCGGATCCAGGGGCGGGCGTCGGGGTTGTCGGCCAGCCAGCGCTCGTAGTCCTGGGTGGCCTGGCGGCGCACCACCGGCGGCAGGACCGCGTCCAGCACGGCCACCGGGAACTCCTCGGCGAGGTCGCCCAGGGCCTGCCAGCCGCGCAGCCGGGTGCGCCAGGGGCAGACGCAGACCACCCCGTCGACGTCGAGCACGAACGCGTCCGCGCTCTCGTGCACCGGAACCGGCACCGGCGGAGTGGGCAGCAGGTCGGCCAGCGAGCGGCGCAGTTCGTCCTGGTAGGAGGGGCGGTCGGGGCGGCGGGCATAGCGCGCCCAGTGGCTGCGCTCCGGCTCCGGGAAGGCGGCCAGCGGCTCGTAGACGCGCAAGTAGGTCGCGTACGGAACGACCACGGAGGACACCTTGGGCACGCCTGCTCCCTCCCCACCGGACCGGACCCGAAACCCGCCCGGCCCGCACCCGGGTGGACGGAAAACCACTGCAAATCGTCCCACGCCCGGGTGGCGGCGTACTCCGGGGGAGGGTGATCCCCACCACCAGGGTCATGGAAGGCGGGGTCAGGGTCTAATCTCCTGCTGAGCGGCCCACCGGCCGCCGCACACCACCCCTCCTCCCGTCTCCGCCACCACAACGCGCGGGGGTCCTCGGAGGGCCAGTCCCCGCTCGCCGCTACTTCCCCGGGAGTCACCACCGTGACCGACGTGACCAACGGCGTCCTGCACACCCTGTTCCACTCGGAGCAGGGGGGTCATGAGCAAGTCGTGCTCTGTCAGGACCGCGCCAGCGGCCTCAAGGCCGTCATCGCCATCCACTCCACCGCCCTGGGCCCCGCGCTCGGCGGTACGCGCTTCTACCCGTACGCGAACGAGGAGCAGGCCGTCGCCGACGCGCTGAACCTCGCGCGCGGCATGTCGTACAAGAACGCCATGGCCGGCCTCCGCCACGGCGGCGGCAAGGCCGTGATCATCGGTGACCCGGAGCAGATCAAGACCGAGGAACTGCTGCTCGCCTACGGGCGGTTCGTGGCCTCGCTCGGCGGGCGTTACGTCACCGCCTGCGACGTCGGCACGTACGTGGCCGACATGGACGTCGTGGCGCGCGAGTGCCGCTGGACCACCGGCCGTTCGCCCGAGAACGGCGGCGCCGGCGACTCCTCGGTGCTGACCTCCTTCGGCGTCTACCAGGGCATGCGCGCCTCCGCCCAGCACCTGTGGGGCGACCCGTCGCTGCGCGACCGCAAGGTCGGCATCGCGGGCGTCGGCAAGGTCGGGCACCACCTCGTCGAGCACCTGCTCAAGGAGGGCGCCCAGGTCGTGATCACGGACGTCCGGCAGGACGCCGTGCGGCGCATCGTCGACAAGCACCCCGCCGTCCAGGTGGCGGCCGACACCGACGCGCTGATCCGCACCGAGGGGCTGGACGTCTACGCCCCCTGCGCGCTCGGCGGCGCCCTGAACGACGACACCGTGCCGGTGCTGACCGCCAAGGTGGTGTGCGGCGCGGCCAACAACCAGCTCGCCCACCCGGGTGTCGAGAAGGATCTGGCCGACCGCTCGATCCTCTACGCGCCGGACTACGTGGTGAACGCCGGCGGTGTCATCCAGGTCGCCGACGAGCTGAACGGCTTCGACTTCGACCGGTGCAAGGCGAAGGCGTCGGAGATCTTCGACACCACCCTGGCCATATTCGCACGTGCGAAGGATGACGGGATTCCGCCGGCCGCGGCGGCCGACCGGATCGCCGAGCAGCGGATGTCGGAAGCCAGGAGCGCCCGGGCCGCGGGCTGACGGCACGGCGGACGTC
This sequence comes from Streptomyces sp. NPDC001204, assembly GCF_053598035.1. Classification (NCBI taxonomy): domain Bacteria; kingdom Bacillati; phylum Actinomycetota; class Actinomycetes; order Kitasatosporales; family Streptomycetaceae; genus Streptomyces; species Streptomyces sp. NPDC001204. The sequence goes on from NZ_JBSFJL010000028.1 coordinate 35,996, forward strand.
GCGCGTCCGCGCGGTACCTGCCGGTGGACAGTTGGAGAGAACTCTCACTTCCACCGGCGGGTCGTCTGCGGATAAGTGGTTAAAATCGCCACTGACCAGCAAGGACAGGCTTCCTCGACGGTCCTGTGCACACGCGCGTCCGGTGGGCGACGTACCGTATGGGCGCGGGCTCAGGTACCGTGGAAGCCCTACGGACCGGTCTCTCCACGGAGAGCCCGTTCCGGATCATGAACGCGTGTCAGACTCTGGGGCCGTTGAGCCCCGTCGTTGAGGGGGTCGAGCCATGGGGCGCGGCCGGGCCAAGGCCAAGCAGACGAAGGTCGCCCGCCAGCTGAAGTACAACAGCGGTGGGACGGACCTCTCACGCCTGGCCGAGGAGCTGGGCGCATCGACGTCGAATCAGTCACCGAACGGCGACCGTTTCGAGGACGATGAGCACGACGACGACCCGTACGCACGGTACGCCGATCTGTACGAGGACGACGACGAGGACGAGGACGACAACTCCTCGCGGCAGCACCGTCGCGGCGCATAGCGCCCGCGGCGGCTCAGCCGTTTCCAGCGTGCCGTAGGCATCGCATCTCACCCGGTCCGGGGCTCACACACCGGACCGGGTTTCGTGCGCCCGCCGGCGCCCACCGGGCGCCGGCTGCCGGAGCGTGCCGGTCACGGGTGCGGTTCACGCGTGGTCGCCCACCAGGGCCGCGCCCGTGGGGTGCTCGCCGCGGTCGGTGATCTCGCCGGCCACCCAGGCGTCGAGCCCGCGGTCGGCCAGGGTGGCGAGGGCCACGTCGACCGACTCCTCGGGCACGATCCCGATCATGCCCACGCCCATGTTGAGGGTCTTCTCCAGCTCCAGCCGCTCGACGTCGCCGGTCTTGGCGACCAGGTCGAAGACGGGGGCCGGGGTCCAGGTGGAGCGGTCGACCACGGCGTGCAGGCCGTCCGGGATCACCCGGGCCAGGTTGGCGGCGAGTCCGCCGCCGGTGACGTGGCTGAAGGCGTGCACCTCGGTGGTGCGGATCAGCGCCAGGCAGTCCAGCGAGTAGATCCTGGTCGGCTCCAGCAGCTCCTCGCCGAGGGTGCGGCCGAGGTCCTCGACATGCGCCTCCAGCGGCAGACCGGCCCGGTCCAGCAGCACATGCCTGACCAGGGAGTACCCGTTGGAGTGAAGCCCGGAAGCCGCCATGGCGATCACCGCGTCACCCTTACGGATGCGATCCGGGCCGAGCAGCCGGTCCGCCTCCACGACGCCCGTACCGGCGCCGGCGACGTCGAAGTCGTCCGCGCCGAGCAGTCCCGGGTGTTCCGCCGTCTCGCCGCCGATCAGCGCGCAGCCGGCCAGGACACAGCCCTCGGCGATGCCCTTGACGATGGCGGCGACCCGCTCGGGGTGGACCTTGCCGACGCAGATGTAGTCGGTCATGAACAGCGGCTCGGCGCCGCACACCACGATGTCGTCCATGACCATGGCGACCAGGTCGTGGCCGATGGTGTCGTACACGCCGAGCCGGCGGGCGATGTCGACCTTGGTGCCGACGCCGTCGGTGGCGGAGGCCAGCAGCGGGCGTTCGTAGCGCTTGAGGGCGGAGGCGTCGAAGAGGCCGGCGAAGCCGCCGAGGCCACCGAGCACCTCGGGGCGGCGGGTCTTCTTCACCCACTCCTTCATGAGCTCTACGGCGCGGTCGCCCGCCTCGATGTCGACGCCCGCGCTCGCGTAGCTGGCGCCAGTGGTCTCGGAAGACATGACCTTGGGAACCTTCGTGTCGTCTTGCGTGCTTACGGGCGGCGGATCGCGTCGGCCGCGGCCGTGGCGGCCGGCCCGGCGGCCAGCTCGGACTCCAGCAGCTGCTTGCCGAGCAGCTCGGGGTCGGGCAGCTCCATCGGGTACTCGCCGTCGAAGCAGGCGCGGCACAGGTTCGGCTTGGCGATGGTGGTCGCCTCGATCATGCCGTCGATGGAGATGTACGCCAGCGAGTCGGCGCCCAGCGAGGTGCCGATCTCGTCGATGCTCATGCCGTTGGCGATGAGCTCGGCCCGGGTGGCGAAGTCGATGCCGAAGAAGCAGGGCCACTTCACCGGCGGCGAGGAGATCCGGATGTGCACCTCGGCGGCGCCGGCCTCGCGCAGCATCCGCACCAGGGCCCGCTGGGTGTTGCCGCGCACGATCGAGTCGTCGACGACGACCAGGCGCTTGCCCTTGATGACTTCCTTCAGCGGGTTCAGCTTCAGGCGGATGCCGATCTGGCGGATGGTCTGCGAGGGCTGGATGAAGGTGCGGCCGACGTAGGCGTTCTTCACCAGTCCGCTGCCGAAGGGGATGCCGGACGCCTCCGCGTAGCCGATGGCGGCGGGGGTGCCGGACTCCGGGGTCGCTATGACGAGGTCGGCGTCGACGGGGGCCTCCTTCGCCAGGCGGCGGCCCATCTCGACGCGGGAGAGGTAGACGTTCCGGCCGGCGATGTCGGTGTCCGGGCGGGCCAGGTACACGTACTCGAAGACACAGCCCTTGGGCTTCGCTTCCGCGAATCGGGACGTGCGCAGACCGTTCTCGTCGATGGCGACGAACTCGCCGGGCTCTATCTCCCGGACGAAGCTGGCACCGGTGATGTCCAGCGCTGCGGTCTCCGAGGCGACGACCCAGCCGCGCTCCAGGCGGCCCAGGACCAGCGGGCGGATGCCCTGCGGGTCACGGGCGGCGTAGAGGGTGTGCTCGTCCATGAAGACGAGACTGAAGGCGCCCTTGACCTGCGGCAGGACGGTGTGGGCCGCCTGCTCGATGGTCAGCGGCTTGCCGTCGGCGTCGACCTGGGCGGCCAGCAGGGCCGTGAGGAGGTCGGTGTCGTTGGTGGCCGCGACGCGGGTGGAGCGCCCGTTGTTGTCCTTCGGCAGGTCGGCGACCAGCTCGGCGAGCCGGGCGGTGTTGACCAGGTTCCCGTTGTGGCCGAGAGCGATCGATCCGTGCGCGGTGGCGCGGAACGTCGGCTGGGCGTTCTCCCAGACGGAGGCGCCGGTGGTCGAGTAGCGGGCGTGTCCGACCGCGATATGACCTTGGAGGGAGCCGAGCGAGGTCTCGTCGAAGACCTGGGAGACCAGTCCCATGTCCTTGAAGACGAGGATCTGGGAGCCGTTGCTGACCGCGATACCCGCGGATTCCTGGCCCCGATGCTGGAGGGCGTACAGCCCGAAGTACGTGAGCTTTGCGACCTCTTCACCCGGAGCCCAGACACCGAAGACGCCGCACGCGTCCTGGGGGCCCTTCTCACCGGGGAGCAGGTCGTGGTTGAGTCGTCCGTCACCACGTGGCACGGCTCCGAGTGTAGGCGAGGTCGACCACTGTTCCGAATTGGGGGATGCGCGCCGGTCCGGGGCCGCTCTCGCCCCTTTTCCCGAGCACCGTCGCCGTTTCAGCAGGTCAGAGCGCTGCATCGATGATCCATCCGCTGACGACGGTGCCGCCGGGAAGTCGCTGCGTACTTTTCCGGGGTGGACATGAGTGAGGTGTCGCACATCATTCGGGCCGTGGACACCGTGGGGAGCGGGTTCAGGCCAGGAGCGGAAGCAGCCCGCCGAGATCGGCCCGCTCCCCGCTCGCGCTGACCTCGGCGGCCGCCACGGCGTCCTGCCACGCCAGTCGGCCGGCGGCCAGCCGGACCCAGGTCAGCGGGTCCGTCTCGACGACGTTGGGCGGGGTGCCGCGGGTGTGCCGGGGTCCCTGCACGCACTGCACGACGGCGTACGGCGGGATGCGCACTTCGGTCGATCCGCCGGGCGCGCGGGCGGCGAGCGCGTCGGCCAGCAGCCGTGTGGCGGCGGCCAGCGCCTGACGGTCGTAGGGGATGTCCAGGCCCGGCACGGCGGCGTTCAGGTCGTCGGTGTGGACGACGAGTTCGACGGCGCGGGTGACGACGTAGTCGGCCAGCGGCAGGGCGCCCGCGCTGGTGTCGAGCAGCCGGGTGCCGGGGTGGCCGGCGAGAGCGGCCGTGAAGTTCCGTTCGGCGGCGTCGAGGTAGGTGACGAGGTCGGGGTTGCGCTCGGCGAGTTCGCGGGCGTGTGCCGCGATGGCCGGGGCCTCGGCGCCGATGGCCGACGGCCAGTCGAGCAGTGCGCCGTCCTGCCGGGCCGGCTCGGGCCGGTCGAGCAGCCGGCCGACGGCCGACAGGGTCATGCCGACGTGGGCGACCAGATCCCGCACGGTCCAGTCACCGAGCCGCGTGGGCAGCGCGAGCTGTTCGGGGGACAGCGTGCGTACGGCGTCCCGCACATGGCCGAACTGCGCCAGCACGGCGGCACGGGTCCTGCCGGGGTCGTAGGTCCGGGTGCGCTTCTTGACCGGGGGCATGGCGGCGAGCCTATGCCTTCACGGCTCGACCGCCCCGGCCTGTGACCGGCGACCGCGTCCCCGGGGAACGCACAGGCGGGCCCCGCCCTGAACCGGACGGGGCCCGCACCGCGTCTGCCGAGGGGACTTACGCCAGCAGCGCCGGGATCGTTCCCTCGTGGGCCTCGCGCAGCTCGGTCAGGGGCAGCTCGAACTCGCCCTGGACCTCGATCGAGTCGCCGTCCACGACACCGATGCGGGTGACGGGCAGGCCCCGCGCGCCGCACATGTCGTTGAAGCGGACCTCCTCGGAGCGCGGCACCGCGACGATCGCGCGGCCGGCCGACTCCGACAGCAGGAAGGTGAACGCGTCCAGGCCGTCGGGTACGACCAGACGCGCGCCCTTGCCGCCCAGGAGGGCGGACTCCACGACCGCCTGCACCAGGCCGCCGTCGGACAGGTCGTGCGCGGAGTCGATCATGCCGTCGCGGGAGGCGGAGATCAGGATCTCGGCCAGCAGCCGCTCACGCTCCAGGTCGACCTTCGGGGGCAGGCCGCCGAGGTGGTCGTGGACCACCTGCGACCAGGCCGAGCCGCCGAACTCCTCGCGCGTGTCGCCGAGGAGGTACAGCAGCTGGCCCTCCTCCTGGAAGGCGACCGGGGTGCGGCGGGACACGTCGTCGATCACGCCGAGGACGGCGACCACCGGGGTCGGGTGGATGGCGGCCTCGCCCGTCTGGTTGTAGAGCGAGACGTTGCCGCCGGTCACCGGGGTGCCCAGCTGCTTGCAGCCGTCCGCCAGACCGCGCACGGCCTCCGCGAACTGCCACATCACGGCCGGGTCCTCGGGCGAGCCGAAGTTCAGGCAGTCGGAGACCGCCAGCGGCTTCGCACCCGTGGTGGCGACGTTGCGGTACGCCTCCGCCAGCGCGAGCTGGGCGCCGGTGTACGGGTCGAGCTTGGCGTAACGGCCGTTGCCGTCGGTGGCGAGGGCGACGCCGAGGCCGGTCTCCTCGTCGATCCGGATCATGCCGGAGTCCTCGGGCATGGCCAGCACGGTGTTGCCCTGCACGAAGTGGTCGTACTGCTGGGTGATCCACTTCTTGGACGCCTGGTTCGGGGACGCCACCAGCTTCAGGACCTGGTCCTTCAGCTCCTCGGCCGTCCGCGGGCGCGGCAGCTTGTTCGCGTCGTCGGCCTGGAGGGCGTCCTGCCAGTGGGGGCGCGCGTACGGGCGCTCGTAGACCGGGCCCTCGTGGGCGACCGTGCGCGGGTCGACATCGACGATCTTGCCGCCGTGCCAGTAGATCTCCAGCCGGTCGCCGTCGGTCACCTCACCGATGACGGTGGCGATGACGTCCCACTTCTCGCAGATCTCCAGGAAGCGGTCGACCTTCTCCGGTTCGACGACCGCGCACATGCGCTCCTGCGACTCGCTCATGAGGATCTCCTCGGGCGAGAGCGTGGAGTCGCGCAGGGGGACGTCGTCCAGGATGACGCGCATGCCGCCGGAGCCGTTGGAGGCCAGCTCGCTCGTCGCGCAGGACAGTCCGGCCGCGCCGAGGTCCTGGATGCCGACGACCAGCTTCTCGGCGAAGGCCTCCAGGGTGCACTCGATGAGCAGCTTCTCCTGGAAGGGGTCGCCGACCTGGACCGCGGGGCGCTTGGACGGCTTGGCGTCGTCGAAGGTCTCCGAGGCGAGGATCGACGCGCCGCCGATGCCGTCGCCGCCCGTGCGGGCGCCGTACAGGATGACCTTGTTGCCCGTGCCCGAGGCCTTGGCCAGGTGGATGTCCTCGTGCCGCATCACGCCGACGCAGCCCGCGTTGACCAGCGGGTTGCCCTGGTAGCAGGCGTCGAAGACGACCTCGCCGCCGATGTTGGGCAGGCCCAGGCAGTTGCCGTAGCCGCCGATGCCCGCCACCACGCCGGGGAGCACCCGCTTGGTGTCGGGGTGGTCGGCGGCGCCGAAGCGCAGCGGGTCGACGACGGCGACCGGGCGCGCGCCCATCGCGATGATGTCGCGCACGATGCCGCCGACGCCCGTGGCCGCGCCCTGGTAGGGCTCGACGTAGGAGGGGTGGTTGTGCGACTCGACCTTGAAGGTGACCGCGTAGCCCTGGCCGACGTCCACGACACCGGCGTTCTCGCCGATGCCGACGAGCAGGGCGTCGTTCTCGGGGGCCTTCTCGCCGAACTGGCGCAGGTGCACCTTGGAGGACTTGTACGAGCAGTGCTCGGACCACATGACGGAGTACATGGCGAGCTCGGCGCCGGTCGGGCGGCGGCCCAGGATCTCCACGACCCGCTCGTACTCGTCCTTCTTCAGGCCGAGTTCGGCCCAGGGCAGCTCGACGTCGGGGGTCGCGGCCGCGTGCTCGACCGTGTCCAGAGGCGTCCTGCTCATGCGGTGACCAGCTTCTTGAGGATCGAGGTGAAGAAGGGCAGGCCGTCGGTACGTCCCGTACCGATCAGCGGCTCGGTGGCGTGCTCGGGGTGCGGCATGAGGCCCACGACGTTGCCGGCCTCGTTGGTGATGCCGGCGATGTCCCGCAGCGAGCCGTTGGGGTTGCCGTCCACGTACCGGAAGGCGACGCGGCCCTCCGCCTCCAGCTTGTCCAGCGTGTACGTGTCGGCGACGTACCGGCCGTCCATGTTCTTCAGCGGGATGTGGATCTCCTGGCCGGCGGTGTAGTCGCTCGTCCAGGCGGTCGACGCGTTCTCCACCCGCAGCTTCTGGTCGCGGCAGATGAAGTGCAGGTGGTCGTTGCCGAGCATCGCGCCCGGGAGGAGATGGGCCTCGGTGAGGACCTGGAAGCCGTTGCAGATGCCAAGCACCGGCAGGCCGGCCCTCGCCTGCTCGATGACGCTCTCCATCACCGGCGAGAAGCGGGAGATGGCGCCGGCCCGCAGATAGTCGCCGTAGGAGAAACCGCCCGGCAGGACGACCGCGTCGACCTGCTTGAGGTCCTTGTCCCGGTGCCAGAGGGCGACCGGTTCGGCGCCCGCGCGGCCGATCGCGCGCCGGGTGTCCCGGTCGTCGAGACTGCCGGGGAAAGTGACGACGCCAATACGAGCGGTCACTTCGCGGCCTCCGCGACTTCCGCCGTGTCCTCGACCTTGACGGTGAAGTCCTCGATCACGGTGTTGGCGAGGAAGGATTCGGCAAGATCGTGAATGCGGGCGAGCGCGGCCTCATCGACGGGCCCGTCCACTTCCAGTTCGAATCGCTTTCCCTGACGGACGTCGGAGATGCCTTCGAAACCCAGCCGCGGCAGTGCGCGCTGCACCGCCTGGCCCTGGGGGTCGAGGATCTCCGGCTTGAGCATGACGTCGACTACGACGCGTGCCACTGGCACTCCCGGTGTGTGGTGCTGAGCAGGTTCCTTCAGACTACCCGCACAAAATTTCTACGCGAGTAGACTCGTAGGAATCTACGTGACGTCCGTCACGGCCTCCCACCGATGGGCGGTCTTCGTGAAAAGTTCTGGGAAAGTTCGGCGTTCGGCGACCGATCCGGTATTGAGCCGGGACACGCGGACAGATTTAGTCGGGCTTCCCATTGCAATGCCCGGCACTGTACAAATGAATTGGCAACAGCCGATACTTTTCCCGATAACAGGCGGACAGTCGACATCTCCGAACATCTCCGCACGTCATGCATCGGCATGGCGGAGCCGGTGAGCCGCAGAGATGCCGCACGAAGGGACCGATATTCGTGGCGCAGCGTGTCGTGGTCACTCTCTTTGACGACATCGACGGCTCGGAAGCGGCGGAGACGATCGCCTTCGGACTGGACGGCAAGTTCTACGAGATCGACCTGAACCAAGCCAATGCCAAGAAACTGCGTAAGGCGCTCGCGCCGTACGTGGAAGCAGGCCGCAAACGGTCGAAGTCGGGCAAGACCTACCGGCAGACGGAGGTCGCCCCCGATCCCGCCGCCGTCCGCGCCTGGGCGCAGGCCCACAAAATGGACGTGCCGGCCCGCGGCCGCATCCCCAAGAAGGTCTACGAGGCGTTCAGCGCGGCCCAGTGACGGGTCGCTCCCGGAGCGCCCGGGCCGTGATCCAGGGCCCGTCAGCGGGCCCTGGGGACAACCGACTTGCGCACACCCCCCGTTGATCAGCTAATGTCTGGAGCACGCCGAGGGGCGAGGCCGGAAGGCCGAGACCCACGGAGTCCATGCGGGTGTAGTTCAGTAGTAGAACATCCCCCTTCCAGGGGGAAGGCGCAGTGTGCAATTCCTGTCACCCGCTCTGCACCGCCGGTCTCGACCACTCCTGTGGATCAGGTAGGCTGGTGCTCGCGCCGATCGGTGGGAGCCGGTCGGAGGCAATGCGGACGTAGCTCAGTTGGTAGAGCGCAACCTTGCCAAGGTTGAGGTCGCGAGTTCGAGCCTCGTCGTCCGCTCGGGAAAAAGACCCCGGTCCATCGGACCGGGGTCTTTTCGTTGTCCCCCGGTCCGCTCTGACATTTGTCATGCCCGGTGATGACACCGCGCACTGCTGCGGTCCCCCGGCCGCCGGGACGCTGGATGCATGGACACGGACGAGCACGTGATTGAGGTGACCGGCCTCCAGCGGGTGTACGAGGGCGGATTCGAGGCGGTGCGCGGTATCTCCTTCCACGTGGCCCCGGGGGAGATCTTCGCGCTGCTGGGCACCAACGGCGCCGGCAAGACCTCGACGGTCGAGCTCCTGGAGGGCCTGGCGGCGCCGACCTCGGGGCGCGTACGGGTGCTCGGACACGACCCGTACGCGGAGAGGGCGCTGGTACGGCCGCGCACCGGGGTGATGCTCCAGGAGGGCGGATTCCCCTCCGAGCTGACCGTCGCCGAGACCGCGCGGATGTGGGCGGGCTGCGTCAGCGGGGCCCGCCCGCCCCGCGAGGTGCTGGCGCTGGTCGGACTCGAGCGGCGGACGGACGTACGGGTCAAGCAGCTGTCCGGCGGCGAACGGCGCCGCCTGGACCTGGCGCTCGCGTTGCTCGGCGAGCCCGAGGTGCTGTTCCTGGACGAGCCGACGACCGGGCTGGACGCCGAAGGACGCCGGGACACCTGGGAGTTGGTGCGGGCGCTGCGCGACGGCGGGACGACCGTGCTGCTCACCACGCACTACCTGGAGGAGGCCGAAGGGCTCGCCGACCGGATCGCGATCCTGCACGAGGGACGCGTCGCGGCCGCCGGGACCCCGGCCGAGGTGACCGCCGCGCAGCCGTCCCGGATCTCCTTCGAACTCCCCATGGGCTTCTTCCTGGGCGACCTGCCCCCGCTCGCCGAACTGGGCGTGTGCGATCACGAGATGGACGGCCGCGCCGTACGGCTGCGCACCCGCGAACTCCAGCGGACCGCCACGGAACTGCTGCTGTGGGCCCGGCGGGCCCGAGTCGAACTGCGCGGCCTCGACGTGCGGTCGGCCTCATTGGAGGAGGCCTTCCTCGGTATCGCGCGGGACGCCGCAGCGCCTCGGACGACCCGGTACAGGGAGCACAAGGAGTACGCGGCATGAGCGCCACCGTCACCACCCCCGCCGGCCGGATGGCCGCGCTCGCGCGCGCCGAGCTGGCCCTGCTGGCCCGCAGCCGGAGCGCCCTGGTGGCAGGTGTGCTCCTGCCGCTGGTGCTGCCGTTCAGCGTGCGGTCGGCGGCCGCCCAGATGAACCTGAAGGACGCCGGGCTGACCATCGGGCTGGTCATCCTGCCCGCCGCGATCGGCTTCTCCCTGCTGTTCGCCGTGTACTCCACCCTGGTCGGCGTGTTCGTCTCCCGGCGCGAGCAACTGGTGCTCAAGCGGCTGCGCACGGGCGAGCTGCGGGACGCCGAGATCCTCACCGGGGCCGCGCTGCCGGCCGTCGCCACCGGCCTCGTCCAGTGCCTGCTGCTGACCGGCGCGTGCACCGCACTGCTCCACGTCCACGCCCCGCGCGCGCCCCACCTCGCCGTCGCCGGACTGCTGTTGGGTCTGCTGCTCGGCGTGCTGCTGGCGGCCGTCACCGCGGGCTTCACCCGGACCACCGAGAGCTCCCAGGTCACCTCGCTCCCGCTGCTGATGGTCTCGATGGTGGGCTCCGGGCTGGCCGTGCCGCTGGAGCTGCTCCCCGAGCGGCTGGCCCGGTTCTGCGAGCTGCTGCCGCTGACTCCGGTGATCACGCTGGTGCGCGGCGGCTGGACCGGAGACCTGGGCGTCCACGACATCCTGCGGGCCCTGGCCGTCGCGCTGGCCTGGATCGCGATCGCGGTGTTTGCTGTACGGCGCCGGTTCCGCTGGGAGCCGAGGCGCTGAGAGGTGGGGGGAGAGGTGGGCGGACAGGCCGTGGGCGGGCCCGTGGGCTGGTGGCGCAGCAAGAGCACGCCGGCGAAGGTCGAGACGTACACACGGTGGTCGTTCCACTTCTTCGCACTGATCGAGGCGGTCGCCTTTGGCCTCTCGGCCTTCCGGGAGGCGGGGCCGAACCCGGGGACCTGGCTGCTGCTTCTGGTGTGCGGACACGCCTTGACCTGTGCGGTGACCGCGGCCAGGGCACTGGACTGGACGCGCGGCAGCCGTCCACAGCCCGTGCGGATGCTGTGGACGCTGGCCGCTGTCACCGCGGTGACCGCCACCGTGGCGATGGCGGTGTCGGAGCGCGCGCACGGCCCGAAGGCCGACGACGTCGCCACCGCGGCCGGCGCCGTCTTCGGGGGCGTGCTGGTCATGGGCGCCGGCATCATCGCGCTCGGCGTGCGCAACCGGCGGCGTGTGGTCGCGATCGTGCTGGGCTTCGCGGCCGGCTCCGGTCTCTACACCTTCCCGCTGGGCATCCCCGGCGTCGCCGCGCTGGCCACGGCGGGCGCGGTGCTGGTCGGCGGCGCGTTCGTCGCCTTCACCTCCGTCTTCTCCGTCTGGCTGCTGAACGCCGTCTACGCGCTCGACGAGGCCCGGGAGACCCGCGCCCGGCTGGCGGTCGCCGAGGAGCGGCTGCGGTTCGGGCGGGATCTGCACGACGTGCTGGGGCGCAACCTCGCGGTGATCGCGCTGAAGGCGGAGCTGGCCGTGCAACTGGGCCGGCGCGGCCGGCCCGAGGCGGTGGAGCAGATGATCGAGGTGCAGCGGCTGGCCCAGGAGTCGCAGCGCGAGGTCCGTGCCGTGGTCCGCGGCTACCGGGAGGCCGACCTCGCCGCGGAACTCGCCGGCGCCCAGGGCGTCCTGGCGGCGGCCGGCATCGAGTGCGCGGTCACCGGCTCGCCGGCCGGTCTGCCCGCGCCGGTGCAGTCCGCGCTCGGCTGGGTCGTCCGGGAGGCCGCCACGAACGTGCTCCGGCACGGAGACGCCCAGCGGTGCACCGTGTCCCTGCGCGTCGCCGACGGCCGGGCCGAGCTGTGCGTCGAGAACGACGGGATGCCCGAGTCCCCCGCCGGTGACCGGCCGGGCTCCGGGCTCGCCGGTCTGCGGGAACGGCTGTCGGAACTCGACGGCACCCTGCGGGCGGGTCCCTTGGGGCGCGACCGGTTCCGGCTGACCGCCGAGGTGCCGTTGCCGCCGCCCGCCGCCGATCCCGAGACCGCCCGTCCGTTGAGCGAGGCCACCCGATGACGACGTCCCCCGTGCCCGTACGGCTGCTGCTGGCCGACGACGAGCACCTGATCCGCGGCGCGCTCGCCGCCCTGCTCTCGCTGGAGGACGACCTGCTGGTCGTCGCGGAGGCGGCGAGCGGACCGGAGGCACTGGCCATGGCGCGGGCGCACGTGCCCGACGTGGCCGTGCTGGATCTGCAGATGCCGGGCGCGGACGGTGTGAAGGTCGCCACATCCCTGCGGACCGAGCTGCCGGACTGCCGGGTGCTGATCGTGACCGGTCACGGACGGCCCGGACACCTGAAGCGGGCGCTTGCCGCGGGTGTGCGCGGGTTCGTCCCGAAGACCGTCAGCGCCCAGCGGCTCGCCGAGATCATCCGCACCGTGCACGCCGGAAACCGCTACGTCGACCCGGAGTTGGCCGCCGACGCGATCTCCGCCGGGGACTCGCCGCTGACCACGCGGGAGGCCGAGGTGCTGGAGTTCGCCGCCGACGGGGCACCGGTCACGGAGATCGCCGAGCGGGCCGCGCTGTCACCGGGGACCGTACGGAACTACCTGTCGTCGGCCGTGACCAAACTGGGCGCGGAGAATCGACATGCGGCAGTACGGCTCGCACGGGAGCGAGGTTGGGTATAGTTGGCCTAGCGCCACGGCGCAATGCGGACGTAGCTCAGTTGGTAGAGCGCAACCTTGCCAAGGTTGAGGTCGCGAGTTCGAGCCTCGTCGTCCGCTCGGGAAAAAGACCCCGGTCCATCGGACCGGGGTCTTTTCGTCTGCTACGACCAGCTCGTCCCCGTCAGCCGCTCGTACGCCTCCACGTACTTCGCCCGGGTCGCCTCCACGACCGGCTCCGGCAGCGGCGGCGGGGGCTGCTCGCTCCCGCGGTCCCAGCCGGACTCGGCGGACGTCAGCCAGTCGCGGACGAACTGCTTGTCGTACGAGGGCTGCGCGCGGCCCGGCTGCCACTGGTCGGCCGGCCAGAAGCGGGAGGAGTCCGGGGTGAGGACCTCGTCGGCGAGGACGAGCGTGTCCCTGTCGAAGCCGAACTCGAACTTGGTGTCGGCGAGGATGATCCCGCGGTCGCGGGCGATGTCCCGGGCCCGGCCGTAGACGGCGAGCGTCGCCTGGCGCAGCTGGGCGGCCGTCTCCGCGCCGACCTGGCGGGCCACCTCCTCGTAGGAGACGTTCTCGTCGTGCTCGCCGACCTCGGCCTTGGTGGCCGGGGTGAAGATCGGGGCGGGCAGCTCGGAGCCGTCGGTCAGGCCCTCGGGCAGGGCGAGGCCGCAGACCGTGCGGGTCTGCTCGTACTCGGCCAGGCCCGAACCGGTGAGGTAGCCGCGGGCCACGCACTCCACGGGGACCATCCGCAGGGACTTGCAGATCAGGGTGCGGCCCGCCCAGTCGGCGGGAGCGCCCTCGGGCACCTCGGTGCCCAGGACGTGGTTCGGGGCCAGGTCGGCGAGCCGGTCGAACCACCACAGGGAGAGCTGCGTGAGGATGCGGCCCTTGTCGGGGATCTCGGTCGGCAGCACCCAGTCGTAGGCGGACATGCGGTCGCTGGCGACCATGACGAGGTCACCCGCCTCGTTCTGGTACAGGTCGCGCACCTTGCCGGTGTGCAGATGCACCAGGCCCGGAACCTGGATCGGCTCGGGCTTTTCGACGAATCCGGACACGGTTCCTCCCCGTGGTTCTGTCCAATGGCTCGATTCTCCCGTATGGGAGGGATCGGTTCCGGGCTGGGGTGGCTCCGCGGTGGCGCTCAGTCGCGCTTGCAGATGCGATCCAGGAGGTTGACGGTGGCGCGCTGGACCCGGGCGTCGACGTGACCGGGGCGGTCCAGGGCCGGGGACCAGGCGAACGTCCCGGCGGCGAAGACCAGGGCGCCGGACGGGGCCCGGTACAGGGACGTCTCCTGGTGGCGGGTCACGCCCTCACCGTCCGTGTACGGGGAGTGGGCGAGCAGGATGCGGTCCTGGTACTCGGGCAGCGCAGTGCGCGGGAAGTAGCGGTCGGCCTCGCCCGCGACCAGGCCCGTGATCTCCTCGCCCTCCTCGGCCCCGGTCGCCTCCCACAGCCAGTGGTCGGCGTTGCGGACGATCAGCGGATGCGGCTCGGGGACGCGCCCGGCGTACTGGATGCCGACCAGCTGCTGCTCGGGCCGGTCGATCTCCCGCCACAGCACCGGCCGGCCGGGGCCCTTGCGTTTGCGGCAGGTCAGCAGGCGGTCGGGGACGCCGGACGGGGAGGGGCCCAGTTCGACCTGCCAGTACATGCTGTTGGCCGACAGGAACACCAGGGACGTGCCGTGCTCGCGGGCGAGTTCGACGGTGCGGCGCATACCGGCCGACCAGTACTCGTCGTGGCCGGGGAAGACCAGGCCCCGGTAGCGGCTGGGGTCGACGCGGCCGGCGTGCAGGTCGCGGGCGTCGGCGTAGGCGAGGTCGTAGCCGTAGCGCTCGGCCCAGCGGATGACGTCGTAGGCGTGGCCCACGTGCAGGGGCAGGCCCGCGCCCGCGTAGGGGCGGTCGAAGGAGACGGTGGTCGCGGCGTCGGCCTCGCCGAGCAGTCGGCCGTGCTCGTCCCAGGCGTGGTAGAGGCTGGCGCCGGTGTGGCCGTCCTCCGGGTAGAGGTTGTAGGCCTGCCAGGTGATGTCGGGCAGGAGCAGCAGCAGGTCCGCGGGACGGTTGTCGCGGACGGTGAACGGGATGTGGGAGCGGTATCCGTCGGCGGTGGTGAGCACGGCCGCGTACGCGCCGACGCTCCAGTAGGACGGCACCTGCAACCGCCAGGACAGCCACCAGTGGTGGCAGGAGACCGTGCGGTCGGCGGTCAGCGGCGGGGGCTGGACGATGCCGGACAGGCGCGGGCTGGTGGTGATCTTGGCGGCGCCGTCGCCGCCGTAGTGCCCGATGCGGTAGACGTCCACGCCGAACTGCTGGGGCGGGTCGACGGTGATGTGGAAGTCGATCGCCTCGCCGGGGGTGACGGCGCCGGGCGAGACGAAGCCCTTGATCTGCCGGTGGACGTCGTCGGCGGAACGGGGGCCGACGCCGGAGGTGCGGGGGGCGGGGACACGGGGGCCGCCGGACGGCGTCTGCGGGGACGGGTCGACGTACCAGGGCACGACGTGGCCGGTGTCGTCGAAGTACGTCTCGCTGCCGCGCAGCCAGGGGACGGGGCCCAGGCCGAAGGGGTCCGTCACGGCGTGCGCGAGAGCTCCCGACTCCCAGCGGCGAATCTGCTCCGATCCCATGCCCGATCCCCTCCCTCGTGCCCCCGTGGTCTCATGCGGCGGTGCGGGTCTGTCGGTGGCCGCGGTGACCGACGCGTCGGGTCGGCGTGTGACGGTCGGCGTGTCCGGCTGTGGCTGTCGTATGTCGCACGCGCTTGCCACGTGCGCTATCGGTCCCAGCACATCACATAACGCGCGCATCCTGTCACTATTCGTTGTGAATTGGCCGAAAGTGGAAGAGGGGGATCCGCTAACGCGGCTGCCGGGACGGCGTCGCCCCAGGTCAGACCAGCCGTACGGGCTTCTCCGGACGTATGCCCGAGTCGACCAGCCAGGTCCGCAGCGGGACCGGGTCGCCGTACTCGACCAGCGCGAGGACCCTGGGGCTGAGGTCGGCGGCCCTCTCGCCGTTGATCAGGAGGGCGGGGCCGTCGAGCCAGTCGAGGCCCGGGGAGGCGTCGGCGGTGTCCATCGCGGCGCAGCACACCATCGCGGTGACGTGGTCGGCGAGGAGTTCGCGGCCGGTGCGGGGCGGTTCGAGCGGGAAGAGGGGCAGCGAGTCCTCGTTCCGGAGGGGTGTGCCGCCGAGCTGCTCGGCTCCCGCCGACACCGTGCACGCCGGTGGCGCCGACGCCTCCTCGCGGGCCAGCTCGGCGCTGATGCCGGCCGCGAGTGCGGCGCCGCGCTCGCTGCCGAGTCCGGGGTCCTCGTCCGGCGGGGCGGGCACTCCGGGGGCGGCGGCGTGGTTCTCCGGACTTCCGTGCCGGTCGCGGTCTGCATGATCTACGTGGTCTACGTGATCTACGTGTTCTGCCGGATCTCGGTAGTCGCCGTGACCCTGGTTGTCGTCGTGCCCGCCGAACTCGCCGTACGGGTGGTACGCGCCGCCGCCGTGAGCCGGCCGGACGTCGTCGGCCGGGAGTCCCCTCCGCTCGGAGAGCTTGCCGGAGGGGGACGGTGCGGACAGGTGCTCCAGGACCCGGGCCAGGGTCGGTCCGTGCGGATCGGCGGCGGAGCCGGGGGAGCGGCGGACGCCCAGGGCGTCCAGGACACGGTGGAGGCGAGCGGCGTCGGCACGCCATTTGCGGTCGACGACCTCGTCCGGGTACTCCTGCCAGTCCACCGGACACCAGTGCGGGCCCCGCTCGGCCGGGCCGCCGTGGAAGAGGCGCGCGGCCAGCAGCGAGGCGGCCTCGTCGATGGCGCCGGGCTCCTCCAGCAGATCGCAGGCCGGGCGCTCGCCGAGCCGGGAGGCGAAACCCTCGGCCAGGCGGTCGCGGCGGGACAGTTCGGTGAGGGCCGCGACGACACCTGCGTCGAGCCGGGAGGGCCAGCGGCCCATGCGCCAGGCGGGGAGCGCGACCCGGGTCAGCAACCGGTCCCAGCCCGCGTACGCCAGGCCCACCTGCTCCTGGGCGACGATTCTGAGCCCGTAGTCCACAGCCTGTGCGCGTTCCGCCGCCGCGGCCGCCACGCCGCGCTCCATCTGGGCCGCGTGCTCCCGGCAGCCGCGCAGCAGCAGCCGGACCACCCAGCCGAGTCCGGCGCACACCGGGCGGATCAGGGGACCGCGGCCGGGTGCCGAGGCGACTGCCGCCGCCGCGTCCAGACCGCGGACGAAACGCCGGGCGGCGGCTATGTCCGGGTGCGCCGAGGGTCCCGTACCGGCGACGACCGGGGCGAGCACGGCCCGCAGCTCGCCGACGCGCATCCACCACAGGAACGGGGAGCCGATGACGAGGACGGGCGTCGCCGCCGTACGACGCGGGCGGGCCGGGGAGAGTCCGCGCTGGGCGTCCGGCTCGCCGTGGAGGTGATCATCCCCCGGTGGAAGGCCGTGGGCCGGGTGCGTACGGTCCTCCAGCCAGCTGTCGCAGTCCGGGGTGAGCTCTATGGCCGACGGGGCGGGGACGCCGAGGCGGTCGGCCAGATCGTGCACCAGGCGGTACAGGTCCGGGGCCGACTCCTCGGTTATCGGGACGGTCGGGCTCATCGCGGGGCGGGCACGGGCCACGACCAGCCCGATGCCCGCGGCCAGGAGCAGGACGACGACCGCGACGGCGCCGACCACCCAGCGGGCGACGTCCCAGCCGTGGCCCACGAGGTGCCCTGCCGAGCCGCCGGCGAGCAGGATCACGGCGAGGGCGGCGGGCAGCAGGGCGAGGGCCAGCGCCCGGCTGCGTACGCGCAGCACGGCCAGGGCCCTGGAGCGTGCGGCCTGCACAGCGACCTCCACACCCATACCGGTCACGACCGCCCGTCACCCCCTCCCGACTGTCCTGGCGTTGCTCATTCCCCCACTGTGGCACCCATGACTGACATCGCAATGCCGGTGGGCCAAGTGCCGGAATGCCTGCGCGCACCCTAGTTGGACCCCCGGCCCGCGTCAGCCGGATGGAGCATTGGTCACTCGATGGAATGGCTTTGGTCAGAGCCGAACGACAGAGCGCATTGAGCAGGCCCCGGCTCGTGGAGCCGGGGCCTGCCGGCGAGGAACGGAGCCGGTGAGGAGAACCGGTGCGGGCAAAGGGGCGGGGTCGCCGCGCTACGCGTCCGCCGCGGCCCGCGCCGCGATGTCCGAGCGGTGCTGGGAGCCGTCGAGACGGACCCGGGCGACGGCTGTGTACGCGCGGTCGCGCGCCTCCGTCAGGTCCTTGCCGGTCGCCGTGACGGACAGGACGCGGCCACCCGCGCTCAGAACGGCATCGCCCTCGCGCCGGGTGCCTGCGTGCAGCACGTACGCGTGCGGGGCGTCCTGGGCGGCCACCTCGTCGAGGCCGGTGATCGGGTCGCCGGTGCGCGGGGTGCCGGGGTAGTTGTGCGAGGCGACGACCACCGTGACGGCCGCGTCGTCGCTCCAGCGCAGCGGCTCCAGATGGGCGAGGTCACCGGTGGCGGCGGCCATCAGGACACCCGCCAGCGGGGTCTGGAGGCGGGCGAGGACCACCTGGGTCTCGGGGTCGCCGAAACGGGCGTTGAACTCGATCACGCGGATGCCGCGGCTGGTGATGGCGAGCCCCGCGTAGAGCAGGCCGGAGAACGGCGTGCCGCGGCGGCGCATCTCGTCGACGGTGGGCTGAAGGACGCTGTGCAGCACGTCGTCCACGAGCTTGGGGTCGGCCCAGGGCAGCGGCGAGTACGCGCCCATGCCGCCGGTGTTCGGGCCCTCGTCGTTGTCGAGCGCCCGCTTGAAGTCCTGGGCGGGCTGGAGCGGCAGGACCGTCTCGCCGTCGGTGACGGCGAAGAGGGAGACCTCGGGTCCGTCGAGGTACTCCTCGATCACCACACGGTCACAGGCCGCCGAGTGCGCCCTGGCCGCCTCGATGTCGTCGGTGACGACGACGCCCTTGCCGGCGGCGAGCCCGTCGTCCTTGACGACGTAGGGGGCGCCGAAGGCGTTGAGGGCCGCGTCGACCTCCTCGGCCGTCGTGCAGACGTACGAACGGGCCGTGGGTACGCCCGCCCCGGCCATCACGTCCTTGGCGAAGGCCTTGGAGCCCTCCAGCCGCGCGGCCTCCTTGGAGGGGCCGAACACCGGGACGCCCGCCTCGCGCAGGGCGTCGGCGACCCCGGCGACCAGCGGGGCCTCGGGGCCGACGACCACGAGGTCGGCACCCAGCTCGGCGGCCAGCGCGGACACGGCCGCGCCGTCGAGGGCGTCGACCTGGTGCAGCTCGGCGACCTCGGCGATGCCGGCGTTGCCGGGCGCGCAGTGCAACGCGGTGACGGCGGGGTCGAGGGACAGGGAACGGCACAGGGCGTGCTCGCGGGCGCCGCTGCCGATGACGAGGACCTTCACGAGGTCAGCCTAACGGCAGCGGCGCGGCACCCTTTGTGCGGGCCGCCGAGAGGACGGCGGCGGGGCGCTCGTAGGTTCCTCCGAGCGGAGCCGGGCCGGAACCGCACCGAGGCCCCACTGCGCCGCTCCGCACGTCTGTTACGCCGCTACTCCGTCGAATACTCCTCGACCACCGTCGCGCCCAGCTCCCGCACGATCAGTTCGTGACCGGACAGGGCCGACTCGTCGAGGTCAGGGTCGTCGTCCTCGGGGATGTCGTCCTCGGGGGCGACGGGAGCCGGCTCGGGGGCGGAGGGCCGGGGTGCCTGGGCGGGCGCGGGTGCCGCCGCGGACGGCGGCCGGCTCGAGGACGAGGCGGGAGCGGGCGCCGCCGGAGCCGTGGGCTGGGGAGCCGCCGTACGCTGCGCCGCCGCGCCTCCCCCGCCGCCGTAGCCGCCGCCACCTGTGCTGCCGTAGCCACCGCCTCCGGGGCCCGCGCCGTAGCCGCCGCCCACGGGTGGGGCCCCGGAGCCGCCGCCTCCCGTCGGGTCGACGATCGCCTCGATCTTCCACTGGACGTTGAACTGCTCGGCCAGTGCCTGGCGCAGCACGTCCTCGCTGCCGCTGCTCGCGAAGTTGTCGCGGGCGCCGGCGTTGACGAAGCCGATCTGGAGGGTGGTGCCGTCGAAACCGGAGACCTGGGCGTTCTGGCTGAGCAGGATCCAGGTGAAGCGACGGCGGTTCTTCACCGCTTCGAGGACGTTCGGCCAGAGGACGCGGGGGTCGAGCCCGCCGCCCGCCGGGGCCGGCGGGGCGGGGGACACCGGTGCGGCGGCAGGCCTCGCCGCGGGTGCCTGCTGTGCGGGCGCCGGGGCGCTGGGCGCTCCCTCCGCGCCCGGTGCCTGCCCGCCGCCCGGGGCTGCCGCGGTGGGCCAGCCGCCCGGCCGGCGGCCACCGCCCGCGGTCGCCGCGGTGGGCCAGGCACCGGGCGCGGCGGGAGCGGCGGCCGGCGGGGCGGCAGCGGGAGCGGCCGGCGGGGCGGCAGCGGGAGCGGCCGGCGGGGCGGCAGCGGGAGCGGCCGGCGGGGCGGCAGCGGGAGCGGGAGCGGCCGGCGGGGCGGGCGGAGCCGCCTCCTGGGGACGGTCGCTCACGGCGCGCGCGGGAGGTACGGGGGGCGCGGGGGGCGCCGGAGGCGCGTCAGGGGCCCCCGTGCCCCGCACGGCCGCCCGAGCCGCGGCGGGCCCACCGCCCGGCGGAACAGGAGGAACAGGAGGAGCCGGAGATACCGGCGCCGCGGGCGCGGGACCTCCCGCCGCGGTCGGCGCTCCCCCGTGCACGTCGGGTCCGGGCACGTACCCCATCGCGGGCGCACCCCCGCCCGTGGAGAAGCTGACACCGCGCTCGATCCGGTCGAGGCGGGCCATCACGGACCGCTCGTCGCCGTAGGCGGCGGGCAGCAGTACGCGGGCGCAGATCAGTTCGAGCTGGAGGCGGGGCGAGGTGGCGCCGCGCATCTCGGTCAGCCCCTCGTTGACGAGGTCGGCGGCGCGGCTCAGTTCGGCGGCGCCGAAGGAACGGGCCTGGGCCTGCATCCGCTCGACGACGTCGGCCGGGGCGTCGATGAGCCCCTTCTCGGCGGCGTCCGGCACGGCGGCGAGGATCACCAGGTCCCGCAGCCGCTCCAGCAGGTCGGCCACGAACCGACGGGGATCGTTGCCGCCCTCGATCACTCGGTCGACGACCTCGAAGGCGCCGGAGCCGTCACCGGAGGCGAAGGCCTCCACGACGGAGTCGAGCAGCGAGCCGTCGGTGTACCCGAGGAGCGAGGTGGCCATGGCATACGTCACACCCTCCTCCCTCGCACCGGCGAGCAGCTGGTCCATGACGGACATGGAGTCACGCACGGACCCGGCGCCGGCCCGCACGACGAGGGGCAGCACCCCGTCCTCGACGGGAATGCCCTCCTTCTGGCAGACCTCGCCGAGGTACTCCCGCAGGGTGCCCGGCGGCACCAGGCGGAAGGGGTAGTGATGGGTGCGCGACCGGATGGTCCCGATGACCTTCTCGGGCTCGGTCGTGGCGAAGATGAACTTCAGGTGCTCCGGCGGCTCCTCGACGACCTTGAGCAGCGCGTTGAAACCGGCCGACGTGACCATGTGGGCCTCGTCGATGATGTAGATCTTGTACCGGCTGCGGGCGGGACCGAAGAAGGCCTTCTCGCGCAGGTCACGGGCGTCGTCCACACCACCGTGCGAAGCGGCGTCGATCTCGATGACGTCGATGGACCCCGGGCCGTTCCTGGCCAGGTCACGGCAGGAATCGCACTCCCCGCAGGGGGTCGGCGTCGGCCCCTTCTCGCAGTTCAGGCAGCGGGCGAGGATCCGCGCGCTGGTCGTCTTGCCGCACCCGCGCGGACCGCTGAACAGGTACGCGTGATTGACCCGGTTGTTCCGCAGCGCCTGCTGCAACGGGTCGGTGACATGCTCCTGCCCGATGACCTCGGCGAACGACTCCGGGCGATAGCGGCGGTACAGCGCGAGAGACGACACGCATACGAGGTTATAGGCGCCCACCGACAACGTGTCCGGCCGCGGACGCAAGCGCCCCCCACGCACCCGCCAGAGCCGACCTACCCTTGCTGCCTTCCGGCCCTGGGGGAGTTCAGTCAGATAGCGCCGCGTGAGGGGCTCCGCAAAGAGTACCCGATCCCGGGGACCGACAACGAGTTCGCGAGCACTCCTCCGAGTCATGTAATGTTTCCGGCGGAGGATTCGCCTAGAGGCCTAGGGCGCACGCTTGGAAAGCGTGTTGGGGGCAACCCCTCACGAGTTCGAATCTCGTATCCTCCGCCAGTGCCTCACCGGGCACGATGTCGAAGGGCCCCCTGGAAACAGGGGGCCCTTCGACGTTGTCCGTCCCGGTTTCCGTCTCAGTCGGATTTTTTCCGGGCGGGCATCCGCGCCGCTCCCCCAGGCTCCCAACCTGTGATCCCCCCGATCACGACGTCCGGGACCCCGAGAATCAGGAGGACGGTCGCAGCGGTGTGGCGAGCGTCATGGAGGCGGCCGTCCCGTACACCCGCGTCCCGGAGAAGCCGCTTCCGGACGTGAAAGTCCGTTTTCGGGCTCAGCGGCCCGCCGATCGGCGAGGCGAAGACGCACCCCTTGCCCTCCCGGTCCGCACCGGCCGCGATCCACTCCCGGTCCTGTACTTCCTCGAGGACGTGATCCCAGGACCGGTTCCTCCGAGGCGTCCGTCGCGGTGAGAACGGGCGGCCTGCACGGCTCCAGTCGAGCCGCGGTCCGGGCCGCCTCTGGGCCGTCCGAGGCCGAAATCCGAGTCCGTGGTCGGCCGGCCCGGCGGCGATGCCGCCGGGCCGCTCCTTTTGCCGGCGCCGGAACAGGTCGTAGGCCCGGCCCCACGGGCCGTACCGCTCGGGGACATCGCGCCAGGGAGCACCGGTTCGATGCCGCAGGGAGTCGGCCGCCTCAACCACTGGCCAAGGGCCGGCGGCAACCACCCTCGAAACGGCCTCGCTGAACTGCTGCCATGCGTCGTGGGCCACGACCGAGCTCGCCTGCCCATCGTCCGTTGTCACCCGATCGTCCAACAGTTGGTCAGGTATCGGCGGCCGTGACGGTTCTCCCAGTACGGCCGGCCAGTCTGACGAGGCCGCAGTAGAGCGGTGCTGTCATCCAGGAGTCCCTCGCGGACCGGGCGGTCGTCTCCTGCCTTCGGCTATCCGAGGGCTTGAGCTCATCGGTTCGGGTGACCATCTGCGATGTCTTCGCGCCCGGGAAGCACATACCGCGCATGAAATGAGCCCTGTATCACGATCAGGCCGGCGGCCGGTCACCCGAACTGGCTGCCTGTCCTCACGCGGCGCCTGGTTGGCGCCGGAAGAGAAGGGACACCGCATGCGCGTACTGCGCGCCTTCGTGGGGAGCGCCCTCGCATCGCTCCTCCTGCTTGTCGGCATCTCACCGGCCACGGCCCAGGCCGGCCAACTCCGGGACAGGAACGCCGCACACTGTCCGACTACGCATCGCAGCCGTGGAACCAACACCGCCCCGCAGACGGAATACCAGCGTTACTACCTCAACGACTGGCGCCTGGGACCGAGGTACCTCCCCCAGAGCGGGGCCCTCGGCCGGATGCTGAGGGGCTATCAGCGCACCGACCACACCTCGGCGTACTGGTTCCTCGGGTGCTACTGGCAGACGGATCCGCAGACGGGGAAGTCGGGTTGGTGGTATCCGGACAACAACGGTTTCGTGTTGAAGAACGGCAAGCCGGTCGAGCGTCCCCTGACGCTCCACAAGGGCCAGTTGGTCGACCTCTTCGGCAGCGGTTTCGGCAACTTCCTCGCGCCCGCGGGCACGCCGTTCGCCAAGCGTGCGATTCCGCCGAGCAATCTCGTCACCTACGTCAACAACTTTCCGTACAGTTACCATCTCTACCGGGTCCGCAAGCCCTTCACCGTCGAGGCGGGCCCGATCAGGCCCTGGTTCGGCCAGCCCGGCCTCGGTCTCCAGTACGTGACGAAGTCGTCGGTCTCCGACCTCGTCAACGCGAAGTATCTGGACGCGTTGCCCGTAGCCTGACCCGCAAGGCCCGGGGCGGTCTCGGATCCACGCCTCGGAGCACACCTCGATCCGGGTGACGGGACGTTCCTGGTGGACAGTGCAGAGCTCGTCGAAAGACTCCGCGATGCGGACGTGCCGGAGGCGTTCTACGAGATCGCCGGCGTCCACGACGTCCCCGTCCAGCCGGACGCCTACTTCTTTCTGCGCCGTGAGGCGGATGCGTGGACCGTCGGCCTGCGTCAACGCTCCCAGGACAGCGTCATGCGGCGTTTCGGCACCGAAGCCGAAGCCTGCGAGTACCTCTACGACAAGCTCACGCGGGTGCCCCCTGCCCCTTCAGAGGCCGCGGAACCCCTGGAGAAGCTCCTCGCGGACGCCGAGGAGATCCAGCGGCAAGCATGGGAGGACTTCCACGGCCGCCGTGGGTCGGCCGACGATGGCTGACTGCGGACGTCCGTCGCGATACATGTGAAACGCCCCGGGACACCCGGCCGTGGACAGCTGCAGCTGGCCTCGGCTTCGGCCAGGTAGCGACCGCCTTGACCGCTCTCTGTAGAGCTACGGAACAGAAGTCACACCACCCACGAGACGGCTCGGCCATCCGCCGGGCCGTCTTCGGCGCCAGGTGGCGCCGGCTTTCCGCCGGGCGCCGAGCAGCCGCCCCGGTGCCCTGGCGGCGCCGGGGCAGCTGCCCCGTGTACGGTCAGCCGATCTTCTCGGCCGGCCCCACGGACAGGTATGTCCGGCGATCGATCAGGCCGAGGTGCCCCTTGGTCGAAGTCTGCGTCGCCTCCAGGAGCAGACTCGTCCTGGGGCCGACGATCATTCGGTCGCTGCTCGGGATCCCGTCGAACGCCAGCTCCGTACCCTCGCGACCGGCGCTGTCCTTGACATTGCCGACGAGCTTGACTCCGTTCATCCCGGCCAGCACCTTCAACAGGGCGGCGCGCAGCTGCGGGCTCGCCGGTGACTCCCCGAGCAGGTGGCTCACCTGGAGGAAGGCGCTCTGGCCTGCGTACTCCTTCGAACTGTCCATGATCTCCAGCAGCTTCGCCGGGTCCGTGGGCAGCTGGTCCAGGCCGTTCCAGTCGAACGTCTTCGGCCCGAGGCGCCAGCCGGAATTGGGCTTCTTGAAGGTCCGGCCGCCGTCCACGACGGTGTACCCGGATCGCGAGATGTACTCGTCGAACGTGCTGGACTTGCCGTGCCACGTGCTGGACTTCCCGTACGTCACCTTCATGTGCACCTTCCAGTACTGCCCGGACGACACCGGCCTGGCTGCGGCCACTGCGGCGGTGTCGGTCAGGAAGGTCGCGGCACTGGTGGCGTCGGCCTGTTGCGGGGCGTGTGCGGCCGGCGATCCCGCGCCCTGGTTCGTGTACACCACGACGCCGGCCGCGCAGGCGGCCGCCACGAGGACCGTCGCCACGATCCGCCGGCCGGACGCGAGGCGGCGGCGACGGAGCGGGGTCACCACGGCCTCGTCCTGCGCGGCCGCGCGGACCGCCGCCATGGCCCGGGCGAGCGCCTGCGGGAGGGGGGCTCTACGTGACCCGCGGCCTGGAGCGCCTCGGTGCCGAGGAAGTCAAGAAGATCCTGCCGCTCGGTCATGCCGGTCCCTTTCGGATCGCACGTGTTGGGGGTGCTCCTGGTCATGTCAGGTCTCCGGTCACCGTGAGCTGCCGCGATGCCGGACGGGGTGGCGCGAGGCGTTCGCGGAGCCGACCCCGTGCGCGGTGCAGGCGGGAGCGGGCGGTGCCGGCGGGGATGCCGACAGCGGCGGCGGCTTCGGTCGGCGTCAGCTGCTCCCACGCGACGAGCAGCATCAACTCCCGTTCCTCGGCGGGCAGATCGGCGAGCGCTTTACGCAGCGCGGGAGCCATCGCGGCGGGGCGTCCAGCCGCTGGTCCACTGCCTGCCAGGGGTCGCTGGCGGCGGGGGCCGGCGCGGTCGTGTCCCGCCCGGTGCGTCGGACGTGCCCGGCCAGTACGTTCCGGGCCACCCCGAAGAGCCACCCTCGGGCCGAGCCGCGTGAGGCGTCGAAGGTGCGCCGCGCGGCGAACGCCTGCAGCCACGCCTCGGCCAGCAGGTCGTCGGCGGCGCCGGGGACGCGCCGGGCGAAGTAGCCGTGCAGCGCGGGCGAATACTTCTCCACCGGTGGCGTGAACGCCGTCGCGTCGCTCGCCGCGCGTGTCAACTGGGCGTCGCTGTCGCTGTCGCGGCGTCGTGATCTTGGGTTCACGGAGTCTCCGTCTCCGACCGCCCGACGGCGGTCTCACCCCCTACTTGTCGTCCACTCCGGCGAGCGTTCGCGCCGCCTCGACCTCCGCACGCAGCTCGGGGCAACCCCCTCACGAGTTCGAAGCTCGTATCCTCCCCGCCAGCCCAGAGGGCCGGACCACTTTCGTGGTCCGGCCCTCTGGCGTTGACCCGTCCCTTTTCCGCCTCGGACACGCCCCCGTTCATGGCCGTGCGGGCGGGTCTTCCTCGTCGCCGCTCACGGCGGTCGCCTTCGCGGCCCCCGTGTCGTGGTTCTCGCGAGCCGACGCCTCGCGGCGTCTGGTTTCGGCGGCTTCGGCGATCAGGTGGGCCGCGTCGGCGGGGAGGGCCAGGTTCTTCTCCAGCCATACGGCGTCCGTGCCCTGGGTGTGGGTGGCGAGGACCCAGGCGGCGTAGAGGCGTTCGCGGGAGGGCGCGGCCGGGGTCCTCAGGGTGGCGCGGAGCGCCTCCTCCGGGAAGCCGTCCAGGGTGTGGGCGGTGAACCAGGAGGTGTCGACCGGCTCGGCGGCCCGGGCCCGTGGGCGCCTGAACGGACGGGGACGGGCCTGCCGCACCCTCGTGCCGACGATGAGCATGACGAACGCCACGGCCAGCACGGCAGCGGCCACGCCCATCCGATCGGCGGCGGGGAGCCTCGTCCACACCGGCAGCAGATAGGCCATCACGCGATCGCCGTGGTGCGGGTAGGACAGGATCACCGCAGGGCCTCCCTCACACCTCCATCCTCACTCCGCCTCCGGTCCTCGGCCAGGCCCCTCCCCGACCCGGCTCAGCCGATCTGGATGGCCTTGACCACCAGCAGCAGCGCGGCGATCACCAGGTAGCCCCGCAGCAGACTCATTCCGAGTTTGAGTCCGGGGGACCAGACGACCGGCTCCAGCAGCGCCAGGGGAGGCATGCGCCAGCTCTCGCGTTCGGGGCGGGGGATCCTCGGAGGCGGAGGCAGGGCCGTGCCCCGGCGGACGCGGACGACGCGCAGTCCCACGGCCGCGCCCAGCAGCCCCACGACCAGCACCCCGGTGAGCCACAGGGCGACCCGGGCGGTGTCCAGCGTCGGGAACAGGGTCGTCGCGACGAGGATTCCGGACAGCATCAGGAGCACCGCGATGATGGTCGAGGCCACCACGTTGAGCCAGCGCGGATTGACCCAGGGGCCGAGGACCGCCCGGTCGTTGCACAGCAGCAGGAGGAAGACCGAAGCGGAGGGGAGGAGCAGTCCCGCCAGGGCCTGAACGGCGGTCGTGATCAGTCCGAGGGGCGCACCGGGGATGAGCACGATGGCGGCGGCGAGCAGGACCATCCCGGCGTAGGTCCCGTAGAACGCCTTGGCCTCGCGGAAGCTGCGGTGCAGGGAGTGGCGCAGGTTGAACACGTCGCCGAAGGCGTAGCTGGTGGCCAGGGTGACGGCCGCGGCGCCGATGATCGACGCGTCCAGGAGCACGACGGCGAACATCACTCCCAGCACGCGGCTGTGCCCGCCCAGGGCCTCGGCGACGCCCAGCGCGTCGGTGAAGTGCCCGGCCGCGCCCATACCGCTCACGGCGTAGTCGGCCACGACGACGATCGCGACGGCACCGCCGATCACGACGAGGGACCCCAGCACGGTGTCCGCGCGCTCATGTCCCACGAACCGCGGTGTGATGCGCTTGTCGATGATGTTGGACTGCTGGAAGAACAGCTGCCAGGGTGCGACGGTCGTACCCACGATCGCGATGATCAGCAGGACGGCCTCGGAGGTGACCCCGCCTCGCACGCCAGGGACCACCAGGTGGTGGACGGCCGCTCCGTAGCGCGGGTGGCTCATCAGCGCCAGCGGCACCAGCAGCAGGCTGACGGCGATGAAGGCGAGCATCGCGCGTTCCCAGCGCCGGAAGCTGCCCGTGGCGGTGATCGCGACCAGGGCCAGGGCGGCGACGGGCACGGCGACGTACTTGTCGACGCCGAGGTAACTCAGGGCGAGCGAGACTCCGATGAACTCGGTGACGATCGTCAGGAAGTTCAGCACGAACAGGTCGCCGACGCTGAACCAGCCCCAGAACCTGCCGAAGCGCTCGTTGATCAGCCGGGCGTGCCCGACACCGGTGACGGCGCCGAGCCGGACCACCATCTCCTGGTTGACGATGAGGACGGGGATGAGGAGCAGGAGCACCCACAGCAGGCTGTAGCCGTAGTTCTGGCCCGCCTGGGCGTACGTGGAGATCCCGCCGGCGTCGTTGTCGCCGACCATCACGATGAGGCCGGGGCCGACGATCGCCAGGAACGTCAGCAGCCGCCGCTTCAGGCTGCGGCTGGAGTCCGCCTCCTCCAGCCGGATACGTCCCAGGGCACCTTCGATGTCGCCGAGGTGGGCATCGTCCAGCACCGCTGTGGGACGGGGACGGGGGTGGGGGTGAGGGTGAGGGTGGCCGGTTGGCCTTGGTGCGCGGGCGCCGTCGTGTCCGGGCGTCGTGGCGCGCTCCGGAGCGCCGGGGCCGCCGACCGGTGGCGTGCCCGGGGCCACGGTGTGGGCACCGCCTTGCGGCTGCGGGTGCGGGTGCGGGCCGGGCGTGGACCGGCCCGCACCCCCGCGCCCGGCCGGGGGCGGGGGCGGACCGGACGTACGCGGACGATCCTCCGGACGTGCGCCGGACCCGGACCGACCATCATCCGGACGGGCGCTGGGCCGGGGCGGACCCTCATCCGGGCGCGCGCCCGACCCGCCCCGACCGTCATCCGGGCGTGCGCCGGGCGGCGGCTGCTGCGGTGGGCGCCGGTCGGGCCGGGCCCCGCTCATGGTGAGGGCTCCTCACGCTCCTCCAGGCCCGTCGCGCCGCCGGCGTCAGCGGTGCCGCCGGCCCCCGTGGTGCTGCCGACCTCAGTGATGCCACCAGGCCCCGTGGTGCCGCCAACGCCCGTGGTGCTGCCGGCCTCGGCCGTCCGGTGGGCGTCTGGTGGCGGAGCCACCTCCCGGCGCCGCCAGTCCTCCGGCAGTGTCGCCTCCAGCACGTCGTCGACCGTGATCACGCCGAGCAGGACCCCTTCGTCGTCCACGACCGGCAGGGTGATCAGGTTGTAGTCCGTCATCAGCAGGGCAACGTCCACCAGGTCCGTGTCCGGGCCGACGCGCACGGGATCCGCCTCGCTCACCTCGCCCAGCCGTACCGCGGGATCGCTCTGCAGGACGGTGACCAGCCGGACCCAGCCGAGCAGTCGTCCGTCCTCGTCGGCGGTGTAGACGCTGGTCAGCGCCTCCGGCTGGAGCCGGCTCGCCCGCCGGACCGCCGCCTCGGCCTCGCTCGCCGACGTGTCCGGGGGCAGGGCCAGGAAGTCCATCCCCATCAGGCCCCCGGCGCTGTCGGGGTTGAAGCCCATCAGAGTCAGCACCTTGGCGCGCTGTCCGGCGGGCAGCAGTTCCAGCACGGTACGGCGACGGCCCTGCCGCAGATCGTCGATGGCGTCGGCCGCGTCGTCCGCCCGCATCCGCGCCAGTACGGCGGCGATCTCCTCGTCGGTGCGGGCGTTGAGCAACCGGGAGGCCCGGTCCTCCTCCAACTCCTCGAAGACGTCCGCCTCCAGCTCCGGGTCCTGCCGGACATCGCCGAGGATCTCGCGTTCCTCGTCCCGGGAGGCGTCCTCGAGCAGATCGGCGATCTCCGCCGGCCGCAGGCGCCGGATCCGGGCCGTGGGGCGGCGGACCAGCGCGCTGCGGCTGTGCCCGATCAGCGGCTCGAACGCCTTCCAGTCCCGGCACGCGTGCCCCGTCGATCGGTCCCCGAAGATCCCCAGCAGCCGGTGCGGCCGGTGCGTGTCCACGCCCGACAGCAGCCACTGGCCGTCCCGTTCGGCCAGTTCGACGTCCTGCGCGCGGACCAGGCGTGCCTCGCCGACATCGATCAGCCGGTGGCCCAGCACGTCCGCCCGGAGCAGCACCTCGCCCTCGCGGCGTTCGAACGGCCGCAGGTCCAGCCGGGCGCTTTCGAGCTCCACCAGGCCCTCGGCGTCGAGCGCGGCCACCTGCTCCACGGGGACGAACAGCTCACGGCCGCCCACGCCGACCACGAGCCCGGTCACCACCGGGTAGTCGGCGCCACGCAGCCGGACGATCACGTCGGAGAGCCGGCCGAGCGACCGGTCGCCCCGGTCCACCACGGGGCGCTTCACCAGAGACGACAGATGGACGGGCGCCCGCTCCAGGTGTGCGGCCGGCCGTGGCGAAGACGGACTGAAGGTCATCGCTCTGCCCTGCCCGAACGTCGGTTGCCCCCGCGACCAACGGTATTGAATCACCACAAACGCATGCAAACGCCTCACCTGGAGTGGACCGGAGTCTCAGCCGGAGCCGGGCCTCCACGGCATGCGGCGGGCCTGCGGAGAACCGACACTGGTGGTAAGCCGAACTGGCCGGGGCGGGCCAGCACCTTGGCTCTCTCCGTGCCGGCCACCGAAGCTCGAAGGAGACGGTCATGACCACCGCACGGGAGATCATGCACACCGGTGCCACATGCGTCCAGGAGAGCGAGACGCTGGAGGACGCGGCGCGCCGGATGAGGGAGATGGACGTCGGAGCCCTGCCGATCTGCGGGCCCGACGACCGCCTCCACGGGATCATCACTGACCGCGACATCGTGGTGCAGTGCCTCGCCAAGGGGAGGGACCCCCGGACCATGACGGCGGGTGAGCTGGAGCAGGGCAAGCCGATCACGATCGACGCGAACGCCGACAGCGGCAGTGTCCTGCGGACCATGGAGGAACACCGGATCCGCAGGCTGCCCGTCATCGAGAACCACCGCCTGGTCGGCATGATCAGCGAGTCGGACCTCTCACGCACTCTGCCGGAGACGGAGGTGGGCCACTTCGTCGAGGCCGTCTGCGCGACCGCCTGACACCGAAGGGCACCCACCACGACGAAAGGGCACCCAGCAGGACGGGCGAGGGCTCCGACCGGATTCCGGTGGGAGCCCTCGTCGTGTCAGCCCGCGGCCCCGCCGTCGTCCAACTGACCGAGTTGTTCGGCGAGTTGGAAGAGAGCGGGCAGGGCGGCGGCGACGGCGGCCCGATCTGCGCCGTCCAGGGAGGCCAGCGCGGCGTCCATGCGGCGTTCGTGGGCGGTGGTCCACGCGGCGAGCTGGTCCCGCCCGGCGTCGGTGAGGGTGACGACGGAGGCGCGGCGGTCCGCGGAGTCGACCTCGCGCGCGACCAGGCCCGTGGTGATCATCTGGCCGATCAGTCCGCTGACGGTGCTCGGCGCGAGACGCTGGCGGGCGGCGAGGTCGCTGATCCGGGCGGGCGAGTGCTCACCGAGCACCTGGAGCAGCTCGACCTGGGCCATGGGCAGCTTCTCCCATGGATAGTCGGTGCGGATCGAGGCCCGCAGGGCGCGGCGCAGGCGGGTGACAGCCTCGGTGAGCAGCCGGGCGTCCGGCGCCTCGATGGCGGGGCCGGGCAGGGGAAGCTCGGAGCGGGGCTGCGCGGACATGCGGCAAGGGTAGCCGGGCCCCCGCGCGCGCCCTTCTGCTCGTACCGCCGCCGGGTTGTCCACCGGCTCGCGCGAGTTGCCCACCGGCTCGCGCGAGTCGTCCACGGGCTCGTGCGGGTTGTCCACCGGCTCACGCATCGTTCTCACGCCCCGAGTCCCGGAAGGGTCCGACGGTGGTCGCCCCGGTCCGGCCCCAGCCAGGCCGAGACGACGGCGACGGCCGACACCGCCACCAGAATCGACGCGGACCACCGCGCGCCGGCCTCGGTTCCGCCGCCGGCCGCCAGATGCAGGGCGAGGGTGACCAGCGCCACGCCCAGGGCGGTGCCCAGACCGCGGGTCATGTTGACCAGGCCACCACCGGTGCCGGAGGAACGGGCCGGGATCGCGCCCATGATCAGGGCATTGTTGGCCGGGGTGAACGTCCCCAGGCCCACGCCGACCAGGGCCAGCAGCGGCACCAGCCAGGCGATGGTGAGGGGAACGGCCAGAAGCGCGGCCGTGGCGAGGAGGAATACGCCGGCTCCGGCCAGGCACCGGCCACGGTCGGTCAGGGAGCGCGGCAGCAGCCGGTCGCCGCCGGTGGCACCGAGGGCGAACCCGGCGGGCAACGCGGTCAGCACCAGTCCCGCGGTCAGCTCCGAGGCCCCCCGCGCGGTCAGCACGACCGGCACCAGCACCAGCGGGCCGAACAGCACGAGGTATCCGCTGAGCGCCCCGACCAGCCCGAACGCGACCGCGCGCACCCGCAGCAGAGCGAGATCGAGCAAGGGCGCGGCGGTCCGCCGCTGACGGCGGGCGAAGCCCCAGCCGGCCAGAGCCGCCACCCCGAACAGCAGGACCACACCCCAGGCCGGCACCGGCAGACCGGAGGCCGCGGACACGCCGAGCAGCGCGCAGGTCGTCGCCACGGCCAGCAGCGCCAGTCCGGCCCAGTCGAAGCGGGCGACCTTCGTACGGGCCCTGGTGCGCGGCAGCAGATAGTGCCCGCTCACCAGCGCGACCACCCCGACCGGCACGTTCACCCAGAACACCCAGCGCCAGCCCAGGGTGGAAACCAGTGCGCCACCCACGGTGGGCCCCAGGGCGAGCCCCAGCGCCTGTGCGGCGGCCTGCACGCCGAGCGCGGTGCGCATCCGCCCGCGGGGTGCGCTGGTGGTCACCAGCGCGACGCTGTTGGCCTGCATCAGCGCCGCCCCGGCCGCCTGCACCACCCGGAAGCCCACCAGCGCCACCAAGGAGGGCGCCAGCCCGCAGGCGGCGGACGCCAGCGTGAAGACGGCGAACCCGTACAGGTACAGCAGCTTGCGGCCGTGCGCGTCCGCCAGCCGCCCGGCCGGCACCAGCAGCGCCACCAGGGCCAGCAGATACGCCAGCG
This sequence comes from Streptomyces sp. NPDC001204, assembly GCF_053598035.1. NCBI lineage: Bacteria > Bacillati > Actinomycetota > Actinomycetes > Kitasatosporales > Streptomycetaceae > Streptomyces > Streptomyces sp. NPDC001204. Next base: position 68,583 of record NZ_JBSFJL010000028.1, read on the forward strand.
ACACCCATTCCACCGCGGCGAGCGAGGCGTGGAACTCGGTGCGCAGGCTGCCGTAGGTCAGCGTCACAATGCTCGCGTCCAGCTGACCCATGAACGCCCCGAAGCACACCGTGGCCACGGCCAGCCACCAGGCGTTCGGTCGTGACCGGATCACCTCCGGGCGGGCCCGCTCCGCGGTGAGCACGGCGGGCCAGCGCGGACGGGACGGGCTGTGCGTCGTATCCGAAGCCATGACTCCAGATTACATCGGTCACCGAAATATTCGGGATCCGTCTGATCCTCCCCCCGTCGTCACCTGCCCTCCGTCACCCTCCCTCCGCCGCCTGCCCTCCGTCGCCGCTGAGCCGCCGTCCTCTCAGCCCTCCGCCACCCCTAAGTCCTCCATCACCGCGACCGTGTCGAGCCCAACGTGGTGCAGGGTCCGGTGCACGGTGCGCCGGGCTCCGCGGATGGTGAGCGCGGTCGCCGGCCACCGCGTGGCGACCCTCAGCAGGGCGTAGGCGCACGCGAGGTCGAGGTGGGTGGCCTCGCTCATGTCCACGATCCACTCGTCGGCCTCGCTCAGCGGCGGGGCTCCGAGTCGTTCCTCCAGTGGCCACAGGGCTTGCGCCCCGATGTCCCCGGCGAGTGCCAGTTCGGCCCGTCGGCCGTCGGTCGCCCGGACCACCAGGGGCGACGCCGGGAGATGCGCGGCTGCCATGGCGGCCTCCTTCGCGTCCGCCACACTCCGTCCACCTCCATGGTGGCCCCGCGACCGCGTCCGTGGCGTCCGTGGCGTCCGCGGGGCCCCGGCTCCGGGAAACGATCGGCTCAGGCCCGCTTGCGTGCCGTGCCTCCGGCCGGTCGCGCCGTCGTCGTGGTGCGGCGGGTGTCGCGGACGGTGGACGCGGACGAGGTCTCGGCATGGGGAGTGCGGGGCTGGCGATGGCGGGGCGACGTGCGCCGTGGCGGGCGGGTCAGGGTGATCTGGCGCACGAACTGCTGGAAGCAGGCCAGGGAGGCCAGGCCCGGCAGGGCGGCCGCGGCGATGTCCACGATCGTCCTGGGTGCCTGCACCACGCACAGAAGCATCGCGATGCACGAGAAGGTCAGCACCACGCTCCAGGAGTGGACGGCGCGGCGCTGGTGCAGCGCGGACCGCAGCACGGACAGCGAGGCGACCAGCCAGGGACCGTAGACCAGCAGCGGCCACCAGGACGCGATGCCGTCCTGCATCCGTGCCACGGCCACGACGCGAAGGGGATCGTAGGCAACCATTCCGCCGAAGAAACTCACCGAGGAAGCGATCACCGCGGTCAGCGCGGCGATGACGTGACTGGCGGTCCGCAGGACGTTCGGACGCTTGCGTTCCCGGACCTTTCGATGGCGTCGGGCGTCCGCCTTCAGCGGAGGCGGTTCCGCCGTGATCGCCTCGAGGTTCTCCAGAGGCGTGCCGGTGTTCGGAGCGGGCTCGGTGACTGGTGCCTCGTCCCGGGCGACGAGAATGTCCGGCCCCCGGTGCTCCTCCATCGCGTCCTGGAGCATGAAGGCCAGTTCCTCGGCGGGGTCCCAGGCCGCGTCCGGCGGCTCCAGGGGAGACGTGAAGAACTCCGCCGAGCCCCGGTGCCGGCCGGTGCCCGCCCCCTGGTATCCACCCGTATGGCTCGGGTAACCGGGATAATCCGAATAGTCAGCCGAATGGCCGGAACGATGATCGATACGTTCGTCGTACATAACGGGCAGCTATTCCGCTCCCGAGAAACGGGACCGGCCTTCCGAACCGAGCCAGCGGCGCGCGAGGTCGGCTTCCAGTGTGCTCATCGCCTCCAGGAAATCCCGCAGCAGGGGTTCCGTCACCTTGAGCGCGACCGGAAAACCTCCCCTGGTCAGGGTGCCGTTGACAGTGGCCGACGAGTGCACCGGGGCGGGAAGGTAGGTGTAGGGACCCAGCGCCACCGCGTGTGCGGCGACCAGGCCCTCTCGCTCCTGACCCCCGAACAGACCCCAGTACCCTTCCCTGGTTGCCTTAGTCATGTCCCGACTAACGCCGTCCGACTTTCCCCGGATGCGCGGCAAATGGGTGAAGGAATTCCCTGATCAGCCCTAAATGTGCGATGGGATGTCTCATCCGTACAAATGAAGAGACGGGCATGGGCCGGTGATCCGCCGTTCGGCGTGCGGCACGTCGACGACACGTCCCCGGAGGCGCATGTCAATGATGTCGACCCGCCGCCTTCCGCACCCGCGCACCGGCCGGCGTCCCGCAGCCGCTAGCGCAGGATCCGCACCTTCCGTTCCACGCTCACCTGGTCGATCTCCGACACCCGTACCGTCGCCTTCACGGCCCAGGTGCCGGGGATCGGGAGGTTGAGGGAGTCGGTGCCCCAGTAGCCGCCCCTGTTGGTGAGCCCGGCGTCGATGGGTCCGATCCTCTGCGCGGGCAGGGACAGGGACAGGCGCAGTTCGGGGACGGTGGTCAGGCCGCCGTCCGGGCCGTAGACGACGGCCTCCACGGCGTTCTGGCCGACGCGGCCCGGTTCCAGGGTGATCTGCACCTTGCCGTGACCGCCCGGGGTGCCGACATCGAACGGAATGATCGTGACGGAGGCTCCCGGAACCCCGGCCTCGGGCGCTGCCTGGGCCGCCTCGGCTGCCGCGCGGCCCGGCAGGGTGCCGGCCAGCACCGTGGTGAAGACCAGGACCGCGACGCCCACGGCGACCTCGGCCAGGACCGAGCGGCGCAGGGCACGGCGGCAGGCGTCGGGGGCGGGCGCGGGTGCGGGTGCGGGTGCCTTCGTCCCGGGGTCCTCCGCTCGTGCCTCCCCCTCGGGTACCGCCGGCGCCTTCCCGTCTCGTACGTCCGGCTCCGCGTCCGCCGTCACCAGCCGTGCCGTCCAGCGCCGGGAACGGGACGCCACGGCCAGCAGCAGCGCCACCACGACGAGTTTGACCAGCAGCAACCGGCCGTACGCCGTGCCGGTGAGCGTGGCCCAGGAGCCGAGGCCTCGCCAGGACTGGTAGACCCCGGTGACGACGAGGACGGTGACGGCGCCGAAGGCGATCCGGGAGAAGCGCGCCACCGCCGCGGTCAGCGCGGGACCGTCGGCGGAAGGCGCCACCGCGCTGGTTGCCTCGGCGACCGGGACCGCGACCGCTGTACGGTCACCACCGCCTTCGGGGGCGACCGCGACTGCCGCCCGTGACCTCGGCCCCGGCTCCGTCTCGCCGTGCCCCGGCTCCGGCTCGTCCGGCGTGACGTGCTGAAGGATGGTCAGGAGGGCCGTCAGGCCGCCCAGCCAGACCGCCATCGCCAGCAGATGCAGCACCGACGAGGTCATCGCCACCGGAACCTGGATGCCGGCCGAGGCGTGCTCGGACCCCGCCCACGTCAGCGCCAGGGCGAGGGCCAGCGCGGCGCCCGCCGCCAGGATCGCGCGCGAGGGCTTCTCCTCCGGCCGGCGCCGGGACAGCCGTACGAGGAGGACGGCCGCCGGCGCGAGCAGGGCCAGGCGGGCCAGCAGCATCAGACCGGGACGGCCGGTCAGGGTGCGGGAGACGGCCGCGGGGTCGAAGGCCGACACCGGACCGGTCCCGGTCTCGTAGGGCGCCCGCAGCACGAGCAGGGCGAGCGTGGAGGCCAGCAGTGCCCACCAGCCCGCCACCAGCGGCTTGCGCAGCGGGCTCGCGTTCGGCGGGCGGCACAGCAGCGCGAAGACCGCCGTACCGATGAGCAGGGCCGCGGCGCCGTAGGCGGTGTAGCGGGCGAGGTCGTAGAGGCCGCGGGTCGTGGGGTTCTCGGACGGGCCGGTGTCGATCACGGCCAGCGTCGGGGACGGCTTGCCCACGGAGAAGGTGAAGGCGCCGGAGACGGGGTGACTGTCGGCCGACACCACTCGCCACGCCACGGTGAACGTGCCTTCGCCCAGCCCCTCCGGGAAGGCCACCCGGGCCGTGTCCGGTCGTCCGGGCGCGTGCTGCGGCTCGCCCGTGCGCACCCTCCGCCCTTCGGGGTCGAACAGGCGGAAGGAGTCGTCGAGCAGGCTGACGGACTCGGTGAAGGCCAGAGTGATCGTGCCGGGCGCCGTCTCGACGACGGTTCCGTCGGCGGGGTCCGCGCCCCGCAGGGCGGCGTGGGCGGAGGCGGGTCCGGCGCCGCCGAGGAGGAACAGGACCAGTACCGCGCCGAGCAGCGTCAGTTTCCCAAGTCGTCGCCGCCGTACGCGTCCACGGCGCACAGCGCCCTCCCGACCTTCGCCCCGCCGTCCGGTCACGTCACTTCTCCGTCTTGGAACTCGCCGGCTTCTGGATGGGTACGGGCGAAGACGGCACTTTGCTCAACCAGGGTCCCGCGGGAAGGCCGTCCTCCGGCTGCGTCACGCCGTCCGGCGGGCGACCATCGGGACATGGACGTCACCCTCCACCTCGCCCAGGACCCCGAGGCCGACGCGCTCCTCGGCCGCAGTCCGCTCGCCGCGCTGATCGGCATGCTGCTGGACCAGCAGATCCCGATGGAGTGGGCGTTCACCGGGCCGGCGACGATCGCCGGGCGCATGGGCACCGACGACCTGGACGCCCACGAGATCGTGGCCTTCGAGCCGGAGACGTTCGCCCGGCTCCTGTCGGACAAGCCGGCCGTACACCGATACCCGGCGTCGATGGCCAAGCGGATCCAGCAGCTGTGCCAGTACCTCGTCGAACACTACGACGGCGACCCCGAGACCATCTGGCGGGATGTCGGCAGCGGGCGCGAACTGCTGCGACGCCTCGAGGAGCTGCCCGGTTTCGGCAAGCAGAAGGCACGGATCTTCCTGGCGCTGCTCGGCAAGCAGCTCGGTGTGCGGCCCACGGGGTGGCGGGAGGCGGCGGGAGCGTACGGCGAGCCGGACTCCTTCCGGTCCGTCGCGGACATCACCGGGCCCGAGTCGCAGGCCAGAGTGCGGGCGCACAAGCAGGAGCTGAAGGCGGCGGCCAAAGCAGCCAAAGCGGGCAAGGGGACGAAGTCCTCCGGGAAGTGACCGGGACGGCGGTGCCGCCCGGACGGGCCGTGCGGCGCACGTCAGCCGAACGGCCGGTCCCAGGTGGCGGTACGCGCGCGCCCGCTCCCAGCATGGACCATGACCGAGCCACCGAGCAGCGGCCCCGCAGGCCCGGCGTACGACGATCGCCGCGTCCACGCCCTACGTGACCCACGGGAGCCGCGGACATCGCCGCCCCCGCAGTACGAACCGCCGCTGGAAGGGCCCCTGCACCTTCTGTCCCACGCTGCCTGGCAGGCGGTCCTCGCCACCGGTGCGGCCGCCCTGGTCCTCGGCATCCTGGTACTGCTCTGGCCGGGCGCCTCCCTGCTGGCCGCCGGAATCCTCTTCGGGATCTACCTGCTGGTCAGTGGCGTGCTCCAGCTGGTCTCCGCGTTCGGCACCCACAAGACGACCTCGTTGCGCGTGCTGGCCTTCATCAGCGGCACCCTGTCGATCCTGCTGGGCCTGCTGTGCTTCCGCGGCGCCACGCAGTCGATCCTGCTGCTCGCGCTGTGGATCGGCATCGGCTGGCTGATCCGCGGCATCACCCTGACCATCGCCGCCGTCCACGACCGCGGCGCGCCCGCGCGCGGCTGGCAGATCTTCCTCGGCATCCTCACCTTCGTCGCCGGCGTCGTGCTGATCGACGCCCCGCTCCGGTCGGCCGCGGTGCTCATCGTGCTCGGCGGCTGGTGGCTGGTGGTGGTCGGCATCTTCGAGATCGTCACCGCCTTCCGTATCCGCGGGCACGCCGAACGCGCCCCCCGCATCGTGTGACCCGTTGTCCACAGCCTGTGCACAACGGGCGTGCGGCGGGAACTCCCGCACCCCGCGGTCCGGGCACGGACCCGCTGTCGCCGATCTCAAGCCCCCGTTCCCGGTTCGCCCGGTTTTGCTGCGGCATTTCCAGCGCCGCACTCCAGCGGCCGGGCTGCGCCCGGAAGGTCTGGGCCGGTAGGCTCTCCGTGTGATCTTCAAGCGCATCGGAAACGGCCGGCCGTACCCCGACCACGGCCGGGAAAGCACCCGGCAGTGGGCGGACGTCGCGCCGCGCCCGGTCCGCCTCGATCAGCTCGTGACCACCAAGCAGCAGCTCGACCTGGAGACCCTCCTCGCGGAGGACTCGACCTTCTACGGCGACCTCTTCGCGCACGTCGTGAAGTGGCAGGGCGACCTGTATCTGGAGGACGGCCTCCACCGCGCGGTGCGGGCGGCGCTCCAGCAGCGCCAGGTGCTGCACGCGCGCGTGCTGGAGCTGGACTGAGCATCCGGGCCGCGGGCCCACGCCGCTGAAGCCGCGCCCCTGAGCCAGGGCACCGAGCCGGGACCGTGAACCGGGAGTTGAGCCGTCCGGACCCGCCGTTCGGTCACGGCTTGGACCTTTCGGGTTCTGCTGAGCCGCTCCGATGATCATCTGGTAGGAATCACCGCTCATGCCCACTACGCTGCGCTCATGAGCATGCTGACTCCCCCCGGCATGGGCGGGAAGTACCGGATCACGGGGAACAGATACCCGCGGATGCGCAAGCCCCGGCGGCGCGGCAGGCTCGTGTTCCTCGCCGTCGCCTCCGTCACGGTCCTTGGCGTGATCGGCTGGGGCACGTGGCAGCTCATCGACGTCTTCACCGGCGGCCGGAAGGCCTCGGCGGCCGGCACCGGCGGGGACTGCCAGGCCAAGGTGTCGCCCGCGGCGAGCCCGTCGGCGACGAGCGCGGCCCGGGCGCTGCCCAAGCCGGGCCAGATCACGGTCAACGTCCTGAACGCCACGCCCCGCAGCGGCCTGGCCAAGCAGACCGCCGACGAGCTGAAGAAGCGCGGCTTCCGCATCGGTCAGGTGGGCAACGCGACCGGGCAGTTCGACAAGAAGGTCAAGGGCGCCGGGCTGCTCCTCGGCCCGGCCTCGTCGCTGAACACCTCGCTGCCCGTCCTCGCCACCCAGCTCGCCGGGGCGGAGAGCCGCACGGACACCCGCAAGGGCACCGACGTGGACCTGATCATCGGCACGGGCTTCAAGGCGCTGACCCAGCAGACGGCCGCCGATCAGGCCCTGACCGCCCTGACCGCCCCCCAGCCCTCGGCAACCGCCCCGAAGAAGGGCTGCTGAGGCTCCGCAGCCGGGTCCAGCCGCCCCGCGGGGCGGCTGGAGAGGCGTCAGTCGGTGGCCGGTACTACTCGGCGGCGCCGTACATCCGGTCGCCCGCGTCTCCGAGGCCCGGGACGATGTAGCCGTGCTCGTTGAGGTGCTCGTCGACCGAGGCCGTCACGACGGTCACCGGGGTGCCCGCCAGGTCGCGCTCCATCACGGCGACGCCCTCGGGGGCGGCCAGCAGGACGACCGCGGTCACGTCGTCGGCGCCACGCTTGATCAGCTCCTGGATGGCCGCGACCAGCGTGCCGCCGGTGGCGAGCATCGGGTCAAGGACGTAGACCTGGCGGCCGGAGAGGTCCTCCGGCATGCGCGTGGCGTACGTGGAGGCCTGCAGCGTCTCCTCGTTGCGGATCATGCCCAGGAAGCCCACCTCGGCGGTCGGCAGCAGCCGCACCATGCCGTCCAGCATGCCGAGGCCGGCCCGCAGGATCGGCACCACCAGGGGCCGCGGGTGGGAGAGCTTGACGCCGGTGGTCGGGGCGACCGGCGTGTTGATGTCGACCTGTTCGGTGCGCACGTCGCGGGTCGCCTCGTAGGCGAGCAGGGTGACCAGTTCGTCGGCGAGCCGGCGGAAGGTCGGGGAGTCGGTGCGGCGGTCGCGCAGCGTGGTGAGCTTGTGAGCGACCAGCGGGTGGTCGACGACGTGGAGACGCATGGGCCAACAGTAACCGGGCCCCGATCCGGCCCGCCCGCCCGCTGTCCCGTCGGCGGGCGGCCCGGCCGCACCCCCGCCGGCGTGCGCTGTTGTGGCATCAAACCCGGCATCCGGGGGAAAGTGGGAGTGACGGACTGGGGTGGTGAGCCGATGCCTGATCGGGAACGGGAACCTGACAAGGACCCGTCGCCGCGCGTGCGGCGGGACACGGCGGACCTCCCGGGGACGGCCGGCGCGGCGGACGCCGACGCCGACGCCGAACGGCGCCGCCGCCGGGCCCGGTTCTTGCGCGATCTCGCCGAGGCCCGGGCCCTGCGCGACCGCGTCCAGCCCCGGCGCGCCAAGACCGCCCGGCTGCGGCACGCCATGCGCATGCGCACGTTCCGCTGGTAGGACACCTACCGGGACACGGACACCATCGGGACACGGACACCATCGGGACACGGGCGCCATCGGGACACGTAGAACCCCCGCCGCGCGCCGGGTCACGCACTCGGTCCATGGGCGCGGGTCGCGGAAGGCTCCCGCCGAGACCCCGGCGAGGACCCCGGGGAAGGCGCGGGGCTGGACACACGCAAGACAGACACGCGCGGAAGGCACACGGGAGCAGAGCTGCACCCGCACGGACGTCTCCGACGGTGGGTGTGCGTGGCCGTCGGGGGAAAGCCGCGTACGATCCGCTGGTGGCGGCAACGTGTGCGCTGGTGAGTCCTTTACCGGTGTGCGATCAAAACTGCCGGACACAGGGAGCCGAAGACGTCCCCTGAAGGCCTTGTTTCTGCCACGATTCCGAGTGGGTGGGGCTCGGAGCCCAGCTCCCCCGCCCAGAACCTCCGCCGGGGGGACCCCCAACCGGCACGCCTATGACCAGTGGGAGAGTCACGGTGTACTTCGCCGCACTGCTCGCGCGCACCGAAGACGGGTGGGAAGCGAGCGACACAGAGCTCGACGATGTGGAGACGCTGGCCGACCTGGCCGACCTGGCCCGGGAAGCCTCGGCCGACGACGACACGGTGCTCGTCCTGATCGAGCAGGAGGACGCGTGGTTCGGCGTGGTGCGCGTGGACGGCGAGGACGACCCTCGTATCTACGTCTCCGACGCCGCCGCCGCTGCCCGTAGTTCGTACGGCGAGATCCTGCTCACCGACGAACTGCTGGGCCGGGAGCCCGGCGACGACGGCCCCGACCTGGACTCCCTCGACCTCGACGGCACGGAGGACGGCGAACCCGCGTCCACCGAGGACGACGAGGAGGAGTCGTCGTCCGCCGAAGCCATCACGCACAGCCCGCTGGGCGACGGCGAGATCCTCGGCGACCTGGGGGTCGGCGCGAAGGAGCTGCGCATCCTGGACCCGGAGGACGCGCTGAACGCCATCGCCGAGGCCCTGGGCGCCTCGGAGGTGCTGGAGACCGTCCGCTGACCGGGCCGGACGCGCCGGACCCGGACGGACCGTCCGGCATGAGCGGGATGCCGAACACGAACCGGACGCCGACCCCGGCCGGGGCCCCGGACCCGGTGCGCGACCGCTGGCGGGCCGCGATGCGGCTCGCCCTGGACGAGGCCGGGCGGGCCGTCCCGGGCGGGGACGTGCCCGTGGGCGCGGTCGTGCTGTCCGCCGACGGCACGACCGTGCTCGGCGTCGGCCACAACGAGCGGGAGGCCACCGGCGACCCGACCGCCCACGCGGAGGTGCTCGCCATCCGGCGGGCGGCCGCGAGGACCGGGCAGTGGCGGCTGTCTGGCTGCACCCTGGTGGTCACGCTGGAGCCGTGCACGATGTGCGCCGGAGCGATCGTGCTGTCCCGGGTGGACCGGGTGGTCTACGGCGCCCGCGACGAGAAGGCCGGCGCCGCCGGCTCCCTGTGGGACGTCGTACGGGACCGGCGGCTCAACCATCGGCCCGAGGTGATCGAGGGCGTGCTCGCCGAGGAGTGCGCCGCGCTGCTGACCGACTTCTTCCGCGGCCGCTGAACCCGGGCCGCCCGGGGCGGGACGGAAACGGATTTCGAAGCACGGCCCGGTGTGCTGTAAGGTCTCCCTCGGTAGCGTGTCCGAGCGGCCGAAGGAGCTCGCCTCGAAAGCGAGTGTGGCGCAAGTCACCGAGGGTTCAAATCCCTCCGCTACCGCTTCAGAAGGGCCCCGTCCGTCAGGACGGGGCCCTTTGTGCGATCATCTACAGCGCTCGGCCCGGACGGTACCGACTACAGGCAACTCGGCGACCGGGAAATCACCGACAGGGGGAGGCCGCGATGGCGATGAACGCCAAGAGGATCGTCGTCTATGTGGTCGTGGTCTTCGTGCTGTACGTGATCATCACGGACCCGAAGGGGGCCGCGGGCTACGTCGAGATAGGGTTCGAGGGCATCTCGGACGCCGCCAAGGCCATAGGCGAATTCATGACGTGGGCCGCCAACGGAGGAAAATGATGATCCGCCACCTGGTCCTCTTCAAGCTCGACGAAGGCGTCGAGCGGGACGACCCGCGCGTCGTGGCGGGCGTCGAGGCCTTCCGCGCCCTCGGCGGGCAGATCGAGGACCTGCGCTTCTGGGAGTGCGGCTGGAACGTCAGCGACCGACCCATCGCCTACGACTTCGCGATCAACTCGGCGGTCGAGGACACCGGCGCGCTGCGCCGGTACCTGGAGCACCCGGCCCACCAGGCGGGCGTCGCCAAGTGGCGCGAGTTCGCCACGTGGGTGATCGCCGACTACGAGTTCTGACGGCCCAACACTTCTCAGCCGTACGGCCGTACGGATGCACGCTCGGCCCCGCATCGGAACGGTGCGGGGCTTCTCGACGTCTTATGCCCTATTTCATCCCTCAACACGTGCATATGCGGTGCTTGAACACGATGCACCTGTCTTGTGATGCTATGACCGCTTTTGACGGATGAGTTGATCGATGAAGAGGTGGCGTTGACCGTGTCGGCCAAGACTGCGCCGCCCCAGGATCCCGCCCCGGCCCCGGCACCGGCCACCACCACGGCCACGGCCTCGACCACGGCGGCCCCGGCTCCGACCGCGACTCCCGCTCCGGATCCGGCCTCGGATCCGGCTCCGGCTCCGGCTCCGGCTCCGGAGAAGCGGCGCGGTGCCGACACCCGGGCCCTCACCCAGGTGCTCTTCAGCCAGTTGAAGGAGCTCGAACCCGGCACGTCCGAGCACTCCCGCGTGCGCGGGGCGCTCATCGAGGCGAACCTGCCGCTCGTGCGCTACGCGGCCGCCCGCTTCCGCTCCCGCAACGAGCCGATGGAGGACGTCGTCCAGGTCGGCACCATCGGGCTCATCAACGCCATCGACCGCTTCGACCCGGACCGGGGCGTGCAGTTCCCGACCTTCGCCATGCCGACGGTCGTCGGCGAGATCAAGCGCTACTTCCGCGACAACGTCCGCACGGTCCACGTCCCGCGCCGGCTGCACGAGTTGTGGGTGCAGGTCAACAGCGCGACCGAGGACCTGACGACCGCCTTCGGCCGCTCCCCCACGACCGCCGAGATCGCCGAGCGGCTGCGCATCACCGAGGAGGAGGTGCTGTCCTGCATCGAGGCCGGACGCTCGTACCACGCGACCTCCCTGGAGGCGGCCCAGGAGGGCGACGGGCTGCCCGGGCTGCTGGACCGGCTCGGCTACGAGGACCCGGCCCTGGACGGCGTCGAGCACCGCGACCTGGTCCGCCACCTCCTCGTCCAGCTTCCCGAACGGGAACAGCGGATCCTGTTGCTGCGCTACTACAGCAATCTGACCCAGTCGCAGATCAGTGCGGAACTCGGCGTGTCCCAGATGCACGTGTCCCGGCTACTCGCCCGTAGCTTCCAGCGATTGCGATCCGCAAACAGGATCGACGCGTAACCGGGAAGAGCGAATCACCCATCAGGGCACTTCCCGACATCTTCAAGCAGAAAAGCCGTCAGACCCCTTTTTTCCAGGGCCGATTCGGTTCTGACTTGTCGACAAGTCCCTACAGCGCGTTGCCGACATGTGACATTCTGCGGGAAGCGCGTTTGCCGTGGCTTCGGCTCCGGTATTCAGGTGAGGGCTGCGTTCTCCTCGTCAGAGAGCGTGGCCGCGACCGTCCCGCGACCCAGAGGGGGTGGCATGTCCGCAGACCAGGGCAGCTCCAAGGTGCTGACGCTCACGAAGAGCGAGACGCCCTCCCCGGCGCTCGAGCCGCTCGACGCCCTCGACGACGTGGCGGCCCTCGAGGCCGCTCCCGCCCCGGCTGTTCCGGCCGCGTCGGCCTTGCCGGCCTCGGAGATCATCGACACCCGCACTCTGTCCCGCTCCCTGTTCCTGCGGCTCGCCGCACTCGACGAGGACAGTCCCGAGCGCGTCTACGTCCGGGACACCCTGATCGAGCTGAACCTCCCGCTGGTCCGTTACGCGGCGGCCCGCTTCCGCTCGCGCAACGAGCCGATGGAGGACATCGTCCAGGTCGGCACCATCGGCCTGATCAAGGCGATCGACCGCTTCGACTGCGAGCGGGGCGTGGAGTTCCCGACCTTCGCGATGCCGACGGTCGTGGGCGAGATCAAGCGCTTCTTCCGCGACACCTCGTGGTCGGTGCGGGTGCCCAGGCGCCTTCAGGAGCTGCGGCTGGCGCTCACCAAGGCCAGCGACGAGCTCTCGCAGAAGCTCGACCGCTCCCCGACCGTCACGGAACTGGCCGCCGTGCTGGGCGTGTCGGAGGAGGACGTCGTCGACGGCCTCGCGGTCGGCAACGCCTACACCGCCTCCTCGCTGGACTCCCCGACTCCCGAGGACGACGGCGGCGAGGGCTCCCTGGCCGACCGCCTCGGCTACGAGGACACGGCGCTGGAGGGCGTGGAGTACCGCGAGTCGCTCAAGCCGCTGCTGGCCAAGCTGCCGCCCCGGGAGCGGCGGATCATCATGCTCCGCTTCTTCGCCAACATGACCCAGTCGCAGATCGGCGAGGAGGTCGGCATCTCGCAGATGCACGTCTCCCGGCTGCTGACCCGGACGCTGGCACAGCTGCGGGAGGGGCTCATCAGCGACTGATCCGCAGGGTCCGGCGCCTGTCGCTCGACGGGGCGTCGGACATCACGGCGCGCTGCCGTGGTGACGTCGACTCCTGGCCGCCGAGGCGCCCTTCGGGCGCGTCGGCGGCCGTCGTATGTCCGGGAGCCGTTTCCCGGCCGCGCGCGGGGGCGGCGGGGCCGGCGGAGAAGGAGCCGACGGGGGAGAGGGGGCGGCTGGTGCCGGTGGACGGAGACGGGAAGCCGGGAAGGGTGGTTCGTACCGAAAGGGCGGTTCGCCCTACTTGAGCGCGAGCCAGGCGACGGCCGCGACGACCGCCACCGCAACGACGACGGCGACGATCAGTCCGACACGCGGGCCGGAGGAGGCCTGCTGCTGCGCGCTCTGAGGAGGCGCGTCGTCGACGAACGCGCGGAACATCTGGGTGCTGCCGGCGGGGTCGTAGTTGCCCTGCGGGCCCTGGGTGTTAGCCATGGCCCGAGACCCTAGCGAAAACGCTGCCGCCGCCCAAGCGGGGGGCCCTGCGACCCATTTGGCATCCCACCTGGGATCCCACCTGGCACCCCGCCCGGCACGTCACTCGGCAGGGATCTCCGACGGGTGGCCGGGTGCCGGCTGCGTCACACCGTGGCCCCGGGACAGCGGACGACAGTTCACCTGCGGGTTTACATTCGCCAATACTTGCCTTTGCCATGTTTTTGCGCCGCCGGGACCCCATTTGTTTGCCTGTGGCAACCAACCACCTCTACGGTTGCCCTGAGCAACGAATTCGGGAGGTGTGATGGCCGAGCAGGCGCAGTACGAAGAGCTTGCGCGTCAGCTCAGTGCCGTCGGAGCCGTGAAACGGGACATGGGGCGGATCCTGCCGCCCGACTGCCCGGCCGGCTCGGCCGCCGTGCTGACCCTGCTCGGCCGCCACGGGGACATGCGCATGAGCAAGCTCGCCGAGCTGCTCTCCGTGGACATGTCGGTGACCAGCCGGCACGTCGCGCACGTCGCCGCACGCGGCTGGATCGAGCGGATCCACGACCCCGCGGACAAGCGTTCGCGCATCCTGCGCCTGACGCCCGCCGGGCTGGACCAGCTCGACGAGCTGACCCGGCGGAGCACCCGCCTGCTCAGCGAGCGGCTGAGCGACTGGACCGACGACGAGGTCGGCCAGCTGATCCGGCTGATGACACGCCTGCGCGCCAGCTTCGGCGACTGCCGTTCCGCTCCGGCCCGGATCCCCGCACCCGTTGCCCCCAAGACCACCCGTACACCCGCAAGCACGTAAGAAAAAGGAAGCCCATGGCAACGACCACACCAGCCGGTGTGCGGGCCCACGCCAAGCACGGAGGAGGCTCCCCCGGCAGCGCTCCGATGACCCACCGGCAGATCATGGAGGCGCTCTCCGGGCTGCTGCTCGGCATGTTCGTGGCGATCCTGTCGTCCACGATCGTCTCCAACGCGCTGCCGCACATCATCGGCGACCTCGGCGGCGGCCAGTCCGCCTACACCTGGGTGGTCACGGCCGCCCTGCTGTCGATGACCGCGGCCACTCCCCTGTGGGGCAAGCTCGCCGACCTCTACAGCAAGAAGGCGCTCGTCCAGATAGCGCTCGTCATCTTCGTCCTGGCGTCGGCCTGCGCGGGCCTGTCCCAGAACCCGGCCATGCTGATCGCCTGCCGCGTGGTGCAGGGCATAGGCACCGGCGGTCTGTCCGCCCTCGCCCAGATCGTCATGGCCGCGATGATCTCGCCGCGGGAGCGCGGCCGTTACTCCGGCTACCTCGGCGCCACCTTCGCCGTGGCCACCGTCGGCGGCCCGCTGCTCGGCGGTGTCATCACCGACACCTCCTGGCTGGGCTGGCGCTGGTGCTTCTACGTCGGCGTGCCCTTCGCGGTCATCGCGCTGATCGTCCTGCAGAAGACCCTGCACCTGCCCGTGGTGAAGCGCGAGGTCAAGGTCGACTGGGGCGGCGCGTCCCTGATCTCCGCCGCCGTTTCGCTGCTGCTGATCTGGGTCACCTTCGCCGGTGACAAGTACGCCTGGCTGTCCTGGCAGACGTACGCGATGGTCGCCGGTTCGATCGTCCTCGGTCTGCTCTTCGTGCTCGTCGAGTCCAAGGCGAGCCAGCCGATCATCCCGCTGCGGCTGTTCCGCAACCGCACCATCACGCTGGCGTCGCTGGCCTCCCTGTTCGTCGGTATCGCGATGTTCAGCGGCACCGTGTTCTTCAGCCAGTACTTCCAGCTGGCCCGGGACAAGTCCCCGACGATGTCGGGCGTCATGACCATCCCGATGATCGGCGGTCTGTTCGTCTCCTCCACCGTCTCCGGACAGTTCATCACCCGTACCGGCCGGTGGAAGGGCTGGCTGGTCAGCGGTGGCGTGCTGGTGACGGCGGGGCTCGGCCTGCTCGGCACCATCCGCTACGACACGGAGTACTGGAAGACGGCCGTCTTCATGGCCCTGCTGGGTCTCGGCATCGGCATGATGATGCAGAACCTGGTGCTGTGCACGCAGAACCAGGTCTCTCCGAGCGACCTCGGCTCGGCCAGCTCCACGGTCACCTTCTTCCGTTCCCTCGGCGGTGCGGTCGGCGTCTCCGCGCTCGGCGCCGTGATGGCCCACCGGATCACCGACTACGTCAAGGACGGCCTGGCCGACCTCAGCCCGAAGTACGCGGCCGCCATGTCCGCCTCCGGCACGAGCGACACCATCCCGGACATGAACGCGCTGCCCAAGCCGCTGCGCACGGTCATGGAGAGCGCCTACGGGCACGGCATCGCCGACATCTTCCTGATCGCCGCCGCGCTGGCGGCGGTGGCCTTCCTGATCACCCTGTTCATCAAGGAGGTCCCGCTGCGGACCAAGGGCGCGCTGGCGCAGGCCGACGACGCCGAGTCCGCGCCGGTGGACCCGGCCGCCGCCCCCGTCGTCGCCGAGGCCGCGGACGGCTCCGCCGGGGAGCGGGTGCCCAGCTGGGCGTTGGCCGCCTCCCCCGCCGAGGGGGCCGGGACCGGTCCCGAGGGCACGCAGCGGCTGGCTGCGGTCGCCACTGCGGCGCCCGGTGCGCCGGGCGCCGGTGCCGGCGGCGGGATTCCGGTGCACGGCTTCGTCCGGGGCGCCGAGAGCGCGCCGGTGCCGCAGGCCGCGGTCACGCTGATCTCGCTGGCGGGCCGCCAGCTGGGCCGGTCGGTCGCGCAGGCCGACGGCGCCTACACGGTGGACGCGCCGGGCGCGGGCTCGTACGTCCTGATCGCCTCCGCCGACGGCTTCCAGCCGCAGGCGTCCACGGTGGTCGTCAACGGCGAGCCGGTGGCGTACGACATCCTGCTCAGCGGCACCAGCGGGCTGAACGGTGTGGTCCGGGCCGCCGGGTCCGGGCTGCCGGTCAAGGACGCGATGGTGATCGTCACCGATGTGCGCGGCGATCTGCTGGCCACCGGGACCACCGGGGAGAGCGGCGAGTTCTCCTTCGCCGAGCTGGTGCCGGGCGCGGTGACCGTCGCGGTGAACGCCGCCGGGTACCGGCCGCGGGCGCTGCCGGTCGAGGTGGGCGGCACCGGGGTGACCCGGGTCGAGATCGACCTGGAGGCCGGGGCGCAGCTCCAGGGCGTGGTCCGCGCTCCGCACGGTCCCCTCGCGGACGCCCGGGTGACCCTGGTCGACGCGGCGGGCAACGTGGTCGGCACGTCCACCACCGGCGCGGACGGGGCGTACGCCTTCACCGACCTGAACAGCGGTGACTACACCGTCATCGCGACGGGCTACCCGCCCGTGGCGACCGCCCTGACGGTCACGGGCCGCGGTGTCGACGACCACGACATCGAGCTCGCCCACCCCGGCGAGTAACCCCGGGCCAGGGTGCCCATGAGGCCCGGGCAAGGTCCCGGGTCTCGGTCCGGCCCGTGGCGGGACGCGCTCCGAGGGGAGCCGCGCCGTGCCGCGGGCCGGTCGCTTTCCGACCATTTTGCAAGGCTGTGCAGGGAGAGAACGGGATGGGACTGACCGCGAGGATCCGCACCCGCGACGGATGGGCCGTGTCGCACGCGGTCGTCACGATGACCGACATGACGGGCACGCAGGTGCTGCGGGCCGAGGCCGACGCGGAGGGCGCCGTACGGGACACGACGGTGCTGGGACCGGGCGCGTACACGGTGATCGTCACGGCGGTCGGGTACGCGCCCGCCGCCTCCAGCGCGATCGTCACCGCGAGCGGCCGGGCCGAGGTCGGCACGGTGACGCTGGCACGGCAGGGCGGCGCGGAGCTGCCCCCGCCGGGACCGTGGACCATCGACCCGGCGCACTCCTCGGTCGCCGCGGTCGCCCAGCACCTGGGGATCTCCAGCGTGCACGGCCGGTTCACGGACTTCGCCGGCACCGTCGAGATCGCCCCCGACGACGTCACCAAGTCCCGTGTGGAGGCGGTCATCCGCGCCGACTCCATCGACACCGGCAACGGCATGCGCGACGGCCATCTGAGGTCCCAGGACTTCCTGGACGTGGAGCGGCACCCGCGGATCACGTACCGCTCCACCGGTGTGACCGCCGCCGGCCCGGACCGCTGGACCGTCCACGGCGAACTGGGCATGCGCGGCGTGGTCCGCCCGGTCGACCTCAACCTGGCCTACCTCGGCACCGGCGCCGACCCCTGGGGCGGCACCCGCGCCGCCTTCCGGGCGACGACAGAGCTGCGCCGGGAGGACTTCGCCATGAACTACAACCAGGTCGTCCAGGCCGGTATCGCGGCCATCGGCACCACTCTGAGGGTCGAGCTGGACATCCAGGCGGTCCAGGGCACCGTGCTCCCCGCGGCATAGTCCACCGGACCCGCGGCGTGCCCCATCGGCCGCCGGACGGGGGCGGCCCCGGGTCCGTGACGCGGGAGACCCGCGCCTTCGCCGCCCGCGCCGCGGACGCCGTCGACCCCGCCTGGCCGACTTCGCCCCGTTCCCGGGCCGTCAGGACGCCGATCGCCTGGTCGATGACGCTGCGGGACGGCGGCGACGTGCGCATGTCGTTCTGCGGCGTGGAGCCCGGCGCGTTCAGGGCGGGCCGGCACCGGACCGTCGATCGCGGCGCCCGCCTCGCCGGTCACGACGAGCGGGAGCGCCCGTACGCGCCGGACGCCGACGGGCCCTGACCGGCTCCGACCGACCCCGCCGGACAGCGCGTACGGCGCGTACGCGGGCCGGCGGGTCTCGGCGGCCAGATCGGGGAGTACTGCTCGGCGCCGATCTCGGCCGCGGTGACGCACGGGCCGACGCCGTCCTCGTACTGACACGCAGGTCCAGGCCGCTGGGCAGGCAGAGGGCGCCAGTCCGCAGGCGGCGGACTGGCGCCCTCGCCGCCGCCCGTCAGGGTCGGCAGCCGGCCGTCGCGGCGGACGGTGACGCTGCCCGCGGCGGCGCCGGGCACGTCCTCGACCGCGCGGCCGGTCAGGGCACGCGGCAGCGTGTCGGGACCGCCGCTGCGCACGAGCGCCTGCTCCAGCGGGTCAGGGGGTCGTCTCGGCGCTCATGCGGTTGCCAGTGCCCCGGCGGACGGCGTTCGCCCCGTCGCGACGCCCGGCACGCTTCCCCGGGCTCTTCGAGCAGGAGGACCCCCACCCCCCGCACCGGACGCGGCACTGGCGCCCCCCGGACGCCGATCAACACCCCGTCGCTCATGTGGCGTTGTTCGCATCGATGATGCGGCGGGCGAGGTCGCGCAGCTTGACGTTCTCCCGCTGCGAGGCGCGGACCAGGCTGTCGAAGGCCTCCGCCGCGTCGATGTTCAGCCGCTCCATGAGGATGCCGGTGGCCTGACCGATGAGGTCCCTGGTGCGCATCGCCTCGGTGAGCTGCTCGCGCACGGTCACCGAGTCCAGGGCGAGGCTGACGTGCGCGGTGAACAGCCGTCCGACGCGCGTCGCGGCGTCGTCGAAGACGTCCGGCTTGCGGGCGTAGACGGTGAGCACGGTCAGCCGCCGCTTGTCGGCGCGCAGCCGCAACGCGAGCGCCGAACGCAGCCCCAGGCCGGCCAGCGACACGCCGCCGCCCTCGGTCTGACTGTCCGTCAGGTGCACGACGGGCGCGTGCCACAGGTGGTCCCAGTACGGTGACGGGCCGCCCGCGTCACCGTCACCGGATCCCTCGGCGGTGCGCACGAGTTCGTCGGTCCAGGCGACCGTGCGGCGGCCGCTGCCGCGCTCCATCACCGAGATGCCCGCGTGCTCGGCGCCCGGCAGCAGGCGCACGGCGAGCCCTACGGCGGCTCGCATGGTGCTGTGCGGGGTGACCGTGTCGTGCAGGTGCCGAGCCGCCGTCGTCAGCGCTTCGGCCAGCTCGAGATCCCCCGGAAAACGGGGCAATTCAGAAAAGTCGGACGCAGGCACCACGAACCTCTTCGGCATGCACGGCCATACGGCCATGCGCAGGAGAGCTCCGCAGCACATTCCCGACTGCGAGCACAGGACGAACAGAACTTTATCTCGTCCTTCCCAGCAGGTTCCGCCTGGTTGACGGTCGGCCCCAGCCCCTGTGAACCGGCGCGCGGGAATGGTGCAATGGAGGCGGACGGGTCAGGAAGCGGCCTTTCGAGACCGGATGGACCTCTGCCTTCTACCAGGTGAGTGCGGTGACCCACTTCCCGAGCCCCTGCCGGGTGCGCGACCACCCCGGCCGCTTCCTGCTCGTCCTGCCCCCGGAGATCGACCTGTCCAACGCCCCGGCCCTGCGCGCCGGCCTCCTGGCCTTCGCCGCGGCCCGCGCGGGCCGGCTGGACGTGCTGGTCCTGGACCTCACCCACACCCGCTTCATGGACTCCCAGGGCGCCCGCCTCGTCGAGGACGTACGGCACGGGCTGCCCCCTGGAGTGCTGCTCCGGGTGGTGGCGAGGCCGGACGGGGTCCCGTACCGCGTCCTGGAGGTCACCGGGGTCCGCCGTGACGTGCCCGTGCACGACGGCCTGAGCGGCGCCCTCGCCTGAGCGAGCCGGGCGCAGGACACGCGACGGGCTCGGCCGACGAAGGGCCTTGGGCCCCGACCGGCGCCTAGGCTGCGCGTATGGCACCCGACATCGCGACCAACACCCGCGTCTCGCTGGATCAACTGCTGGACTTCGTACGGCCCCGCCACCGCGCCCTGCTGCTGACCCGGCGGGCCGACGGCAGCCCGCAGGCCTCACCGCTGACCTGCGGAGTCGACGACTCCGGGCGGATCGTGGTCTCCACCTACCCGGAGCGGGCCAAGACCCGCAACGCCAAGAAGGACGCACGCGTCGGCGTCGTCGTGCTGAGTGACGAGTGGAACGGACCGTGGGTGCAGATCGACGGCACCGCCGAGGTCCTCGACGCGCCGGACTCCGTGGAGCCGCTGGTGGAGTACTACCGCAACATCGCGGGCGAGCACCCGGACTGGGACGAGTACCGGGAGGCCATGGTCAGGCAGGGCAAGTCGATCATCCGGATCACTCCGCGGCGCTGGGGGCCGGTGGCGACCGGCGGGTTCCCGGCGCGGCTGTCTCCGCGCGACGAGTAGTCAGCCGCGGGCGACCATCGCCTCGATACCGGCGACCAGCAGGTCCAGGGCGAAGGCGAAGTCGCGGTCCAGCATCTCCTCGACCGTGTCGCCGCCGCGGGCCGCCATGAGGATCGCGGACTCCCGGAGCACCTCGGTGGCGTCCGGGGCCCGGGTGGCCGCGCTCATCGCGTGCCGGAAGTAGTCGTCCGGGGCCATGCCCGCCTCGGCGCAGCGGGCCACGAAGTGGCCCTCGATCGTGCCGTAGCCGTACACGAACTGGAAGACGGCGGAGATCGCCCCGGTCAGCCGCTGCTCGGGCAGCCCGGTACGGCGGATGACCCGCTGCACCGTGCCCGAGAAGGCCAGCGAGTTCGGGCCAATGTTGAGGAACGTCCCGGCGAGCGGCGACAGCCAGGGGTGGCGCACCAGCAGCGCCCGGTACTCGGTGGCGAGCCGGCGCAACTGGTCGCGCCAGTCCGTCTCCTCGTCCGGTTCGGGCAGCCGCAGCTCGCCGAAGACGGCGTCGAGGGCGAGTTCGAGCAGGTCGTCCTTGGTGTCGACGTACCAGTACACGGACATCGCCGTCACGTTCAGCTCGGCGGCGAGCCGGCGCATGGAGAACTTCGCGAGTCCCTCCGCGTCCAGCAGCCGCACCGTGACCTCGGTGATCCGCTCCCGGTCGAGACCGGACGGCTGCCCGCCGCGCCCGCCGCGGCGCGCCTTGCCCTCCAGCCAGACGCTGGTCCGCGCCGCGCCCTTGGCCCCCTGGGCTGCCTTCACCATGGCGCACCTTCCTCGAACTCCTGAACCGGCGGTCGTGCCGGGCGCCCGGAGACGCACGGGGCGGTGCCCGGCAGGCACGTCGCCGCGGCGCGCGACCGGCCACGACGAACGCGCGACCGCGCGGCGGCGGTACCGCCCGAGCCAGTGCTGTGACCGGAAGGGTTCACCGGCTCGCCCGGCAGCTACCCGGCAAGCCTTTCCGGTCGCAGCACTAGTGGGCCACCACCATCCCCGAGTCTGCCCGCTCAGCCCTGCGGAGCAACGCGGCGGCCAGCAGGCCACCGAGGAGCACGGCCACCGCTCCCACCAGCTGACTGGTCTCCAGTCCGGCGGAGAACGCGTCGGTCACCTGCTTCTTCTCGGCGGCCGACCCCGCCGCGGCCAGGGCCACCGGCAGAGACACCGCCGCGAAGCGGGAGTTGAGCACCGCCCCCAGGACGGCCACTCCCAGTCCGTTGCCGAACTCCGCGAGCGTGCCGTTGATGCCCGCCCCGACGCCCGCCTTGGCCGGCGGGATCGCGCTCATGATGGCGTGGGCCATGGCCGGGTTGGCGATCGCGCAGCCCGCGCCGATGAGCAGCAGGCCCAGGAGCGTGCCGCCGTACCCGCCGGAGGCGAGCGTGGCGATCGACACCAGCCCGCCGGACATCAGCACCATGCCCAGCCCGATCGCCACCGGGGTGCCGAGCCGCGTCGTCCACCGGGCCGCGAGTCCGGTGAAGTTCAGCGCCACCACCGACAGGGCGAGCGGCGCGGTGCGCAGACCGGCCTCCAGGGGGCCGTAGCCGAGGACGAACTGAAGGTGCTGGGTGAGCAGGAAGAGCGCGCCGCCCATGCCGAAGGTGATCAGCACCGCCCCGGCGACCGCGCCCGTGAAACGGCGGTCACGGAAGAAGTGCATGTCGAGCATGGGGTACGGGATCCGGCTCTCGTAGAACGCGAAGAGGGCCAGCACCACCACCGCCACCGTCGCCGTGACCAGCACCCGTGCCGACGTCCAGCCATGCGCCGGGCCCGAGATGATCGCGTACACCAGCGAGGTCATGCCGATCGTGGACAGCAGCGCGCCGAGCAGGTCGGGCCGGTCCCCTCGGGGGTTCTTGGACTCCGGGACGAGGGCGAGAACAGCGATCAGGCCCAGTACGGCGACCGGCAGGTTGATCAGGAAGATCGCCCCCCACCAGAAGTGGTTCAGCATGAAGCCGCCGATCAGCGGGCCGATCGCGAAGCCGAGGGCGTTGACCGCGCTCCAGATGCCGATGGCCTTGGGATGCTCGGCCGGGGCGAAGATCTGCATCGCCACGGCGAGCGTGGTGGTCAGCAGCAGCGCCCCGCCGACGCCCATGCCCGCGCGGGCGGCGATCAACTGTCCGGTGGAGTCGGCGAGTGCGGCGGCCAGCGAACCGATGCCGAACAGGACAAGCCCCGCCACCAGCATCTTCTTGCGGCCGTACCGGTCGGCGGCGCTGCCCGCGGTCAGGAGCAGTCCGGACTGCACGAGCGAGTACGCGTTGATCATCCACTGGATGTCGGAGGTGGCCGCGCGCAGCTCACGGGTGAGGGACGGGATCGCGACGTTCAGAACGGTGTTGTCCAGCAGCACGGTGAGCTGGGCGAGGCAGACGACGCCGAGGATCAGCCAGCGCTGGGGGTGACCCTGGGCGGCCTGCGAGGAGGTCTGCTCCGGCGAGGTCGTCGACATGCTATACACCGTATAGGGCTGTCGATGCGGCGTACGAGCGCGCGGCGACGGCCGGCGGCGCGCGGCGAAAGCCGGACGTCAGCGGCGCGTGCGGCGCGCGGCGCGCAGAGTGCGGCCGGACCTCAGCGGCGCGGAGAGCGCCGCCTCACCCCGCGGGCTTGATCAGGTAACCGGCCCCGCGCCGGGTGTGGATCATCGGTTCACGACCGGCGTCGATCTTCCGCCGCAGGTAGGAGATGTACAGCTCGACGACGTTGGCCTGCCCGCCGAAGTCGTACGACCAGACGCGGTCCAGAATCTGGGCCTTGCTGAGCACGCGGCGCGGGTTGCGCATCAGGAAGCGCAACAGCTCGAACTCGGTGGCGGTGAGGTGGATGTCCTCCCCTCCCCGCGACACCTCGTGACTGTCCTCGTCCAGGCAGAGGTCGCCGACCACCAGTACGGAGTCGGAACGCCGGTCGGCGGCACCCGAGCGCCGGATCAGCCCGCGCAGCCGCGCCACGACCTCCTCCACGCCGAACGGCTTGGTGACGCAGTCGTCCCCGCCGGCGGTCAGCCCGGCGATACGGTCCTCCGCGGCGTCCTTGGCGGTCAGGAAGAGGACGGGCACGCCGGGCAGTTCGCGGCGCAGTCGGCCCAGGACGGTGAGCCCGTCCATGTCGGGCAGCGTCATGGCCAGGACGACGGCGTCGGGCCTGAACTCGCGCGCGGCCCGGGCGGCGCCGTGCCCGTCCTGCGCGCTGCGGATCTGCCAGCCCTCGTAGCGCAGGGACATGGACAGCAGATCGGTGATCGACGGCTCGTCGTCCACCACAAGCACCCGGACGGGGCTCCCGTCCGGCCTCAGCAGTTCGGTGTGCCCCTGGGGCGAGGTCGTGGTCATGGGGGACACCCTTCAGGGAGCCTCTGAGAGCAGACTTTCACGGATCTGTGATTTCCCTGAGAAACCCACAGGCGGTTCTCAGGAAACGCCTGGGAGGCGCGTGACGCGGCTGTGTCGGCCCGGGAAGTCCGGCAGCCAGGGACTTCCTCGACGGCCGGCACGCTTCAGAACAGCCCGTCCTGCAGGCCGTCCTGTACGCCCGCCCGGTTCCGCAACTCCCTTACCGGCACGGTGAATCCCACGCTCTGGACAGGCCGCAGCCCCCAGCCGGCCATGAGCCGCGTGTCCAGCACGACGACTCCGCCACCGGCCGCCAGGTGCAGATCGGGCCCGGCGGCCGCGACCAGCTCACCGCTCACCACCCCGCCCGCGACAAGCTCGGTCACCTCGCCCACGGCGGCCGGCAGACCTGCCAGCCCGAAGATCCCGGCGTGATCGACAGGCCGGAACGGCTCCCGCTCCAGCGTCTCGGGCCAGCCACCGAGCGCGCTCGCCCGCGCGTGCATCGCCTCGATCTCGGCGGCCCGCTCTTCCTCGGTCGCGGGAAGCGCGGTCCGTACGGCGCGCTTCTCGGCGTACGGAATCCGGTCCGGGACCCCGAGCGCGGCGCGCAGCAACTCCTCGGTACGGCGCGCCGCCATGAGCGGACCCGCGCCCAGCCAGCTGAAGCAGACGGCCCCCTGCTCAAGCAGCCGCGCGGAGCCCCGCTCCACGGCCGTGATCCCCGCCTTGACCATGCCGGGCCCGAACCACGCCAGATATACGTGGTAGGGCCGCGGGTCGTCGGCGATCGTGTCCGCGGCCACGGAGTGCGCCCGTTCCAGCCGCGCGCACTCCTCGCACCGCGCCCCCGCGCTCCGCCCCGGCACCGCCGCCCGGACGGGACACACGTGCCCCCGCGCTCCCACGCATGTCCGCACTCCCCCTTCCGCGACCCCGAAGGCCACCCGTTTCCCCCACGGCAGCGCGCTCGACCGGCCGCCGTCCCACACCAGCACGGGACCGTCCGCCGACCACCGCAGCCCCGAGCACTTCCACACCCGCGTCATCCCTTGCGAGAGTACGGGCCCCCACTGACAACGCCTCCGGGGACGAGCGCGCCCGGCCGACCGCTCAGGACCGGGCGCGGGGTTCCACGGCCGGGGAACGATCAGTCACGCACGTCGGTGACCCCGGCCCCGCGCTGCCCACGTCGCCTGACCAGATCCCGCACCAGGTCCCCGGCGATCAAAACCACGAACACCGACCACCCCACACGCACCCACGTCGCGCTGCTGCTACTGGCAGCTCCCCACACAGCCATGACGAGCTGAAACACCCTCCAGCCGTTGCTGTCGAGAAAAAACCGCTCCCGCCCCTGCGACACCACCTGCTCCCCCCTACGCCCAGCCGACGGGCGTACCCCTGAAACGGCGTGCGACCGCCAACCGTTGCCCCCGCATCATCCAACAGGCCTTGCAACGCGAGAGACCCCGGATCACTCCGAGGCCTCTCGTCATCTATGAGCTGGGCAAAACTCGACTCGGCATCGGCCTGCCCATGGCAACGGCACTCCACTCCGCCTTGTAGGACCGTCCCCTCCGCCGGCCATCCCGGCATCTCCCACCCTCGCCCGTCCCTGGGCTGGGCCTGCCATGCCTGCGGACAGCAGCCCGAGCGCACGAAACATGCGGTCCCAACGTGGCGTCGTGGCCCGGCCCCGGAACGCCCAGCAGGCAGCAGTGCGCCGACCGGCTCGCCATCCACGGGGACTTCATGGCCCAGGCGACGAAGGAGGGCGTGCTGTGCGTCAGGACGCGCACCGGGCGCATCGCCGCCCTGACGATCACCGCCATGGGTGCTGTCCTCACCGGCGGCACGGCCAAGGTGATCGTCTGGGAGACGAAGGACTAGGGGGCTGTTCTGAGTTTCCCGTCTGCGCCGCGACGCCCTCCGGGCGGACGACGGGAAGCTCAGAACAGGCCCCAGAGGCGTTTCAGGTTCCGGTCCAAGATCGCCCGGAACCGGTCCACGTCCGCGGGGTCCTCGGCGCCCTGCTTGGGCAGTACGGCGATTCCGGCCGCGCGGTCGCCGCCCAGCAGCACGAAGAGCCTCGGCGTCTCCAGATACTCCTGGAACACCGTCCAGTCCATGGTGAAGGACACCCGGCCAGGCGTGTCAGGCAGATCAGGGCCGCAGTGCCAAGATCAACCGGACCCCTAATCTGCTCCCAACCGCGGTTGCCGTCAAAGGCTGCCGTCAGGGCATAAGCCAGAGGCCCTGTGGATCACTCCACAGGGCCTCTGGTCTGCTGTGCACTCGGCAGGATTCGAACCTGCAACCTTCTGATCCGTAGCTCTATGTGGATCGGTCGGTGACGGTCATACAGGCCGCTTCATGGCCCCTCGGAGGCGCTACTGGTCGAGGCTGGTTGATGCGGTTGCTGTACTTCCTTGCTGTACAGCTTGCTTCGCCGCCGCGTTCTGGGCATGAGCCTCACGCTGCAGTCGACGCTCGTAGTCCGCCCAGTCCTACTAGACCCCGATTACGATCGGGAGCGCGTCCGGCCGGCCGTAGGTGAGGATGCGCGTGAGTGCCTCCCTCATGCGAGCTATGTCCGCGGCCGGTGCATGTAGGACTGCCTCGACTACCGGGTCGTCCAGGAACAGGGCTTCCAGGGAATCGGGGTCGAACGTGACCCGAAGGATGTCCCCTTCCAGCTCCACCGTGCGCACACATCCGTACGCGGTGTTCTGGTCGGGGGTGACAACGCAGTACGAGTCGGAGCCGTTACGGATGTCCTGTGCCTCGGGTTCCTCGAAGGAGCTCTGGAACTCAAGCGCGAAGCTCTCTCCGTCTTCTGACTCGGCAACTCCGGCAGTCAGGGCATAGATGTCTGGCCCTGGCTCGTGCCACCCGTAGGCGATATTCGCAGTGAATCTGTAGGTCACAAGCGTGTTCTACCAGGGCCTGCAACGGACGATAACGTGAGGGCGGCGGAGTCAATGGCCGAGTCAAGCCGATGGGCGCCGTCCACCAGCGAGGACGCCGCCCGTGCCGGATGCCGGCTTTGAGATCTGGCCTCATCCTTATCAGGTCGATCGCGGGGGTCTGTCAACGATGACCAACGGCCGCTGCGCCTCAGTCGATCGTCCACTGAGGTCCGGCGCCGACCGCTGCTGTTCGTGCTTGTTGGTGTCAGCCACTGGTGTCAGCCACTGCACGTGGTCTTGACAAGGCTGCCCCGCCTTTGCCAGACCGCTACCAAGCCGGGCCCGCCAGTGTGGTGATGGGCAAGGGAGGACACTTCTCCGGCTTCCGGGTGAGGCTGACCAGTTCCTCGGGAGGTTCATTTCCGTCCCGGAGGGCCATCACATAGGCCTTCGCCTGCTGCGGTCCCAACCGGGGAGCCCGCTTCCGTAGGTGGCGTATCGCGGCCATCGTCCCGTCGGAGTGCACGAGTGCCTGGACAGCCGTGATCAGCGGATCGGGTGGTTGGACGCCCCTGACCTGCTGGAGATAGAGCTTCTCCCAGCCCTCGTGGACGTATGTGGTGACAGGGATGTGGTGGATGCTCCCATCCTGGCGGTCCACCAGGTAGGGCCCGCTGCCCACCAACATCTTTTTGATATCGCGGCTGCGGATGTACTCAACCGACTGCCAGGTGACCAGCCACCCGAGCGCGTGCTCCTCCACGTCGAGGACAGCGAGCTCGGGCAGCCGTGCCATCCATGGCGACTCCTGCCGCTCTCTCGACAGCAGGGCCTCGACCAGCTCCACGGCGCGTTCCTTGGTGACCACGTCCTTCATCTTTCACCACGGCGCAACCGGTTTTCGGTCCCTGACCGGACCAGTCGCACATGCCTGGACCGAAATCTCAAGCGCAGTCTCACAGCACTGCCTCAGCCCACTGCCCACCCCAGCTCCCATCCCGTCTGCCGTCGGCCCACACACCGTGGAGCGGGCGTGGTTCAGGGCGTCAAGGTGGAGCGCGCCACTGTACGAACGACCTTGACGCCCTGGGCCGCGTCTGCTCGGCTCTGCCTGGGTCGATGGCAGGCGGGATGGGAGCTCCCCACGCACGCCACCACTCCGCCGGCACTCGCGAACGGCGCCCCCGCCATCTCGGAGCCTGAGCGCCCCCGCCGGAGGCATGCTTTGACTGCTGACGGCCTTCTACAGTGCTCGACTCATGGCCACCGGCCCTATCCACATTTGGGCGCGCGTCGGCGCAGCCCGCGCGAAGCGGGCCGAAGGCAGGAGCGGCGCGCGGAGCGGAGCCGGGA
The DNA here is from genome assembly GCF_053598035.1 of Streptomyces sp. NPDC001204. Classification (NCBI taxonomy): domain Bacteria; kingdom Bacillati; phylum Actinomycetota; class Actinomycetes; order Kitasatosporales; family Streptomycetaceae; genus Streptomyces; species Streptomyces sp. NPDC001204. Next base: position 96,501 of record NZ_JBSFJL010000028.1, read on the forward strand.
AGCGCGCCCGGCGGAGCGGAGCGCAGCCGGGGCTTGATGAGGTAGAGAAATCTGTAACAGCTCAGGCGTGCAGGGGCTCAGGGCTGGGCGTCTCGTCGGCGAACCCGTGATCGGCAAGCCGCGTGGGACGTTGGGCAACCCAGCCTGAGACTCGCGGACCGCCATTGACGGCGTTGCCTTCGAGGACGGTCCTCACGTACTGGAAGCCTTGGTCAAGGTAGTACCGCTGAAGCCGCGCGTTGGTCGTCCACGCGTCGAGGCGCAGCCATTGCGCGCCTGCTCGATGCGCTCGGTCGCCGGCCCAGTCCAAGAGCCTGCCTCCGAGGTTCTGCCCTGCGTAGTCGCGGGAGATCGTCAACTTGTTGACGAACATCGAAGGTTCGGCAAGTTCTTCATCTGACCACAACCCCTCCTCCGCGTCGGGCGTGAGGGTGATCGTTCCGGCTGTCCTTCCGTCATCCCTCAGCATGAAGACGGTGCCGCCCTCGATGGTGGCCAAGAGCCGTTCCGCAGGGTACGGCCGGCTCCACTGGTCATTGCCCAACTTGCTGATCCAACCAGCGGCCTCGACGCGGAAGGCCAACAACTGGTCCAGGTCGGCGGGGGTGGCGGTGGTGACTCTCACTTGGCTTCGTTCTCTCGGGCGGACAGGTCGCCGATCTCGTAGTTCATGCGGTTGAGATCGCCGCGGAAGGTCGTGATCGTGCAGCGCACCGGCCGGTCCGCGGTGTAGCCCGTGCGGGTCCAGAGCAGAACAGGGATGCCCGGGCCGATCTCCAGCAACCGGGCCTCTTCCGGTGTGGGCATGCGCGTGGCGATCTCGTCGGCGTACCCGACCTGCTCGATGCCAAGGCCGGCCAGGTAGCGAGTCGTTCCCTCGTCAATGTCGCCAGGCTCGGCGAGACGGGGCGCGTCCTGGACAAGCCAGTCCGGGTAGTACGTCGCCTGGGTCGACCACGGCACATCGTCAACGAAACGATGGCAGAACCGGAGTACCGCCCGTGCTCCCGGGTCCACCTTGAGCCGCTCGGCAATGAAGTCGGATGCGGTGGTCACCTCGACCCGGAACGTCTGATGCGGACGCCGTCCCGCGTTCGCCACGTCCGTCGAGTACGCGTCGCCGTTCTGCGGAAAATTCAGGTTCTCGAAGCGGGAGGCGTTCAACTCGAACACCTCGTGCTTCCGTACCTCGTAGCCCAGACCCTGGCTCGACGCAATGAGTCCCTGACTGACCAGCACGCCCAGTCCTGAGCGGACGGTGTTTCGCGAAGCATCGAAGCGAGTCGCCAGCTCGGCTTCCGAGGGGAGCCGGGAGCCAGGCCCGTAGGTGCCGTTGTCGATCTCTCGGCGCAGTGCGTCGGCCACCTGTTGATACTTCGGCTGCTTGCTCATGCCCCCCATCATGACGCACTCGCTCAACTTGTTGGTACAGGCAAGCGCAAAGTGCTTGACGCCTCACTCCCGGTGCTGCAATCTCTAGGTATCAGCTTGTTGGTACAAGCTGAACAAGGGGTCCAAGGGGCCTAACTCTGACTTGCCTAGGAGACGCAATGCCGTCGTTCAAGATCGACGTTTCGACCGCTGTGGTGTTCGTGGCGACCGCGCCGACGCCGAAGCTGGCCAACGCGAAGACGGGTGAGCGCGCGATGGACCGGGAGACCGGGGCGCCGCTGTCGACGGTGGGCCTGCTGGTCTCGGACGAGGGGGAGGGGAACCTCTACCAGGTCACCATCCCGGAGACCGGTTACCCGGAAGGCCTGGCGCCGGGGATGCCGGTGCGGGTCGTCGGCCTCAAGGCCCGTGACTGGGAGAACGAGTTCAACGGCCAGAAGCGCCACGGGATCTCGTTCCGCGCGGTCGCGATCACCTCGGCGGCCTGACCATGACCGACCTGACGATGTGGCTGGAGGCCACGGGCGCCCTCGCGGGGGCCGGCGGTCTGGGCTACGCGAAGGTTCGCGCGCCGCGCGTGTACTGGTCGCTGGTCGGACTGCCGGTCACCTGGGGCCGGTTCACGATCACCTACCGCTCCACGATGGACGTGTGCGGGTTGACGGTGCAGCCGTCGCGTCTGCGGGCGTTCATCGCGCGGAACGTCGCACGGCGTGAGGTGCTGCCGGTCCCGCCGAAGGTCCGCCGGGTCCGGGGCACGTCGACCGGGCTGCGGGTGACCCTGCGGCTCCCGGCCGGTCTGGAGCCGGCCGACCTGATGGCCGCCTCCGAGCGGCTGCGCCACGCCTGGGGCGTCCACTCGGTGACCGTTGCCGAGACCAAGCCCGGATACGTCGAACTGCGCATGACCGGCTATGACGTACTGCGCCGGGTCCGGCTCCCCCGTGGGGCACGCCCTGACGGTCTGGCCGTGCCGGTGGCGCTGCGGGAGGACGGGACGGCGTTCGTCCGCGACTACCGCAAGGTGCCCATGGCGCTGACGCTCGGCGCGAACAACTCGGGCAAGTCCGTGTACCAACGGAACCTGATCAGCGGCTTGGCACGGCTGCCGGTCGCGCTGGTCGGGATCGACTGCAAGCGCGGTGTCGAACAGAAGGCGTACGCGCCCCGGCTGTCGGCCCTGGCCACCACGCCGGACGATGCCGCCTCGCTGCTGGATGTGCTGGTCGCGGAGATGGAATCCCGCTTCGACCTGCTCAGCTCGCACGGCGTCTCGGACATCTGGGAGCTGCCCGCGGGGTTACGGCCGGTGCCGGTCGTCGTCCTGGTGGACGAGGTGGCGGAACTGTTCCTGATCTCCTCCAAGAAGGATGAGGAGCGGCGGGAGCGGATCGTCACCGCGTTGATCCGGCTGGCGCAGATGGCCCGCGCGGTCGGGATCTACCTGGAGGTGTGCGGGCAGCGCTTCGGCTCCGAGCTGGGCAAGGGCGCGACCATGCTGCGCGCTCAGCTCACCGGCCGCGTCGTGCACCGGGTCAACGACAAGCAGACCGCCGAAATGGGGCTCGCCGACGTGGCGCCGGACGCGGTCGTGGCTGCATCCCTGATCCCGGCGGAGCGGCCCGGAACGGCGGTTGCCGCCGACTCCTCGGGGGGCTGGGCGAAGATCCGCACCCCGCACACCTCCCGCGATGAGGCGATGGCGGTGTGCCGGGAGTTCGCCCACCTCGTCCCGGACTTCCCCGCCCTCGACCCGTTCCGCCCGCACGTGCCCGCCGACGCCCCGGCGCCGGACGTGTCCCTGGTCAAGCCGCTGCCGGTCACCGACTAGAAGGGGGGAGACCTGCCATGGCCACGCGTAAGAACGCCAAGCCCAAGCCGGCGGCCTGCCCCGACTGCAAGGGCAGCGGTGAGGTTCCCACCACGGTCCTCGTCGGCCGCAAGCGCCGCTCGGTCGGGAAACAGTCCGGGATCTGCCTGAACTGCCTGGGAACCGGCGAAGCGCCAGCGGACGGGGAGTGATCGCCGTGAACCGCTCGATCCGCCCCGATGCCGTCCTCATCCAAGCCGTGATCGCCGGTGCCCTGTCCTTCGCGCACCTGCACGACCTGGCTGCGGCGGCCGGGCAGTCCGGATGGAAGGCGTGGGCCTATCCGGTCTCGGTCGACCTGCTGTTGGTCGCCGCCTGGCGTCGGCTGCGCGCCGGCCGGGACCGCTCGGCCTGGACCTGGTTCGCCATCGCCCTGGCAGCCTCGCTCGGCGCCAACATCGCCACGGCCGGCATGCTCGACCTGCACAACGTGCCCGCCTGGCTGCGCATCCTCGTCGCCGGATGGCCCGCCCTGGCCTTCCTCGGCGGAACCCTCCTGGTCCACGCCCCCACCCCGGCCACCCCGGATCCGGCCCCGGAGCCGGACGAGGAATCGGCGGCGCCGGAAGTCGAGATGCACCGCACCGACACACCCGAACCGGTCCCGGTCTCCGCCCCTGCGGCGGAACTGACCCCGGCCCCGGCGAAGCCGCCCGCCACTGGTCCGGCGGTGCCGCCGGCCCTGCTCGACCATGCCCGTTCGATCGCTGACGCGCACCGGAACACCACGGGCCAGCCGATCACCGCCGACGCGCTCACCGCCCGGCTCGGCTTGCCCGTCCCGACCTGCCAAGCGATCGCATCCCAGCTCCAGCTCACCTGACATCGAAGGAGGTTGATCCGATGCGCCCGAACCGCTTCTACGACGTGATCCAGATCGGGCCGGTCAAGGTCGGCACCTACAACAACGGCCGTGGCCAGACCAGGCACACCGCCGCCTGCACCGCTCCCGGCTGCGGCTTCTCCACCGAGCACCGCGACCGGTCGGCCGCCGAACTCGCCGCCCGTACCCACCGCTGCAACGCCTGACAGGAGGAAGATCCCGTGTTCACCCCGAAGTACCCGCCCCCGGACACCGCCCCCGCGGTCCCGGCCCCGGCGCCCGTGACCGACCCCCCGGCCACCACCACGCCGGCCCCGGTCCCTGCCTCGGCCCCGGCTCCGGTGGTCCCGGCCTCGACCCGGCCCACCGTCCAGCTCACCCCGGGCAGCGCGCTCGCCCTCGTCGGCGGCGGCACGGCCGTGGTCCTCGTCGTCGGCGCGGTCCTGGTCTCCATGCTCCTCGCCGTCGCCATCACCGCCGCCTCGGTGGCCGTGTGCGCCCTCGTCGTCCGCTCGCTCATCAGCCAGGAAAGGAAGCGCTGACATGGGCTTCTTCGGCCGTAAGAACAACGACGCCTCGACCAACCCGGAGATGGCCGAACTGGGCCGCGAGTACGCCATCGCTAAGCGCCACGGCGACCGCAAGGCCGTCAACCGCATCAACCGGCAGATCGGCGCCTCCGGCATGAGCGACAAGGACCGCGACTCTTTCGACCGGGGCCGCGAGTCCTACGACGCGATCCCGCCGGCCTACTCCAAGCGCCGCACCCGTCGACGCTGACGGCCCCCGGAGCGGCCTCAACCGCCAAGTTTCCGCCGCTCCGGGTGCCTGGACCCCTTACCAGATCCAACGGACCCGAAAGGGAGACCTCATCATGCCCCAGCACGCCCAGAACACGCGCGTCTGCCGCGACTGCGACGGCTTCGCCACCGTCGCCATCACCACTGGCACCCGCCACCGGGACGGCACACGCGCCACCCTCCGAGTCGCCTGCCCGACCTGCAAGGGCACCGGCCACGCCGCCCCCGCCGCCGACTTCGCACGTGCGGGGAGGTGACCGCCGTGGCGCTCCTCGACTGGCGCTCGCCCGAGCACTTCGACCACACCGGCGACCAGCCGTGCGTGATCTGCACCAAGCCCACCCCCCTCCGCTCCGACCGCGGCAAGCCCGTCCACAAGGTCTGCGCCGAGGACTGGATTGACCGCCACACGCCCAAGGAGGACAACGCGTGACCGCCGCCACCATGGCGGGCCTGGACCCGGCCACCCTCGCCGACGTGCTGAGGCTGGCCGGGTCCACCGGCTTCGACCGCATCCAAGACCAGATCCGCCGTACCGGCGGCTGCACTGACCCGATCCGCCTGCAAGGCTCCACCGTCACCCGCGACAAGCTCACCGGGCACGTACTGCACTCCTACTCGACCGACACCGAACCCGGCGGCGTGCTCCGCGTCGCCTGCGGCAACCGCCGCGCCTCCCGCTGCCCCGCCTGCGCCTGGACCTACGCCGGCGACACCTACCACCTCATCCGCGCCGGCCTCGTCGGCGACCCCGACAAGGGCACCCCGGAGACGATCCGCGACCACCCGCGCGTGTTCGCCACCCTCACCGCCCCCTCGTTCGGCCCGGTCCACAACCGGCCCGGCAACCGGCCGTGCCGCTGCGGCACCCACCACGCCGAGGATGCCCCGGAACTGGGCACCCCGCTCGACCCGGACACCTACGACTACGCGGGCGCGGTGCTGTGGAACAACCACGCCTCCGAGCTGTGGCGCTACTTCACGATCTACCTGCGCCGCGAGATCGCCCGCCGCGCCGGCCTGACCCAGAAGGACGCCCGCGAACAGTCCCGCGTCTCCTTTGGCAAGGTCGCCGAATACCAAAAGCGCGGGGCCGTCCACTTCCATGCCGTGATCCGTTTCGACGGACCCGAGGGACCCGACGACCCCCCGCCGGCCTGGGCCACTCTTGACCTGCTCACCGACGCCATCCGCGCCGCTGCTGCCCGCGTCGCGGTCGATGTGCCCCCGGCCGGGGACCAACCGGCCCGCACGCTGCGCTGGGGCACCCAGCTCGACGTCCAGCCCATCGGCGCCTTCGGCCACGGCGAAGAGATCACCGAACAGGCGGTTGCCTCCTACGTCGCCAAGTACGCCACCAAAGCCGCCGAGACCACCGGCACCGTGGACCGCCGGATCGGCAACAAAGAAGCCCTTGACCTGCTCGGCGTCCCCGAGCATCCAGCCCGGCTCATCGCCGCATGCCTCGACCTGCACGCGCTCTACCCGGACCGCAAGTTACGGGACTGGGCTCACATGCTCGGCTTCCGCGGCCACTTCTCCACCAAGTCCCGCCGCTACTCCACCACCCTCGGCGCCCTCCGCCAGACCCGCGCCGACTACCGCGCCGCCCAGCAACGCGCCGCCCTCGGCCTGCCCGACCCCGACGACGAGGAAGCAACCACGCTCACCCTCGCCCACTGGTCCTACGCCGGCCACGGCCACACCCCCGGCGAATCCTGGCTCGCCGCGAACATCCGCCGGGACATCCAACTCAACCGCGAGATCGCCCGCGAAGCACTGCAAGACCAACTGAACTGGGAGGAATGCGCAGCATGACCACGACCATGATTCAACCGAAGTGGCACACCACGGCAGAGGTCGCCGCCATGCTGGGATTCGGTCTCTCCAAGACGAAGATGCTGGTCCTCACCGGAGAGATCCGCTCGGTGAAGGTCGGCCGCAACCGGCGCATCCTGCCGGAGTGGGTCGAGGAGTACATCGAGCGCGTTACCGCCGAGTCCGGGGCGGTGTCGGCATGAGCGGCAAGCGCGCCAACGGTGAGGGCTCGATCTACCCGTACAAGAACGGCTTCGCAGCATACGTCTGGGTCGACACCCCGGAGGGCAAGCGCAAGCGCAAGTACGTCTACGGCAAGACCCGCGAAGAGGTTCACGACAAGTGGATCAAGCTGCATGGTGAAGCCAAGAAGGGGCCAGTGGCGACCCGGCACCGCACCCTCGCCGCGTTCCTCGCGTACTGGCTCGACGAGATCGTGAAGCCGAATCTCGCGCCTCTGACGTACGTCTCCTACGAGGGGTCGGTGCGGCTCTACATCAACCCTCACCTCGGTGCGAAGCGGATCGACAAGCTCACGGTCCGGGATGTGCGCGAGTGGATCAACAGGCTCGCCGCCACCTGCCAGTGCTGCGCCCAGGGCAAGGATGCGAAGCGTCGCCCCGAACAGCGGCGCTGCTGCGCTATCGGCGAGTGCTGCGAGGCCTTCCCCTCGCGGCGTGTCGTCCAGGCGGCCCGTGATGCCCTCCGGGCGGCACTCACTCACGCCGTGGCTGAAGAGGAGATCGGCAAGAACGTGGCCTCTCTGGTCAAGGTCCCCAAGCCTCGGCGGCGGAGGATCAAGCCGTGGTCGGTCGCCGAAGCCGGGCGCTTCCTCGCCGACTGTGCCGCTCGGGACGATCACCTCCTCGCAGCCTGGATGCTCGTACTCTGCCTCGGCCTGCGCCGGGGTGAAGTCCTGGGCCTCACCTGGAAGTCGGTGGACTTCGAGACCGGCGAGATCTACGTGGATCACCAGATCCAGCGAGCCGGGCGGCAGATCCTCCACCGCGAGACCAAGACCGAGGAGTCCGACGACTTCCTTCCGCTGCCGGCGCTCTGCCTCAAGGCGCTTCGGATGCGTCGGGCGCAGCAGATCGGCGACCGGAAGGCAGCCGGGGAGCTGTGGCAGGGCAGCCATGACCTGATCTTCACCACGAAGTACGGCACGCCGATCGAGCCGGGCAATCTCACCCGGATGTTCGCTCTGCGGGCTCGTCGTGCCGGCCTCCGGGTCATCCCGCTGCGAAACACACGGCACACCTGTAGCTCGCTCCTTGTGGCGTTGAAGGTGCACCCGAAGGTGGCACAGCGCATCCTGCGGCACTCGCAGATCGCCATGACGATGGAGGTCTACGCCGAAGCGAGCGAGGAAGAGGTACGCACCGCGATCGGCAAGCTGTCCGACGCCATGGGCAGCACCAGCTGAACAACCCGCAGCTCTCACCTACGCTCCAGGGGGCCCCGAAACCGGGGTCCCCTTCGTGATGCCGAGCCCTTGCCTACGCGGCATCCACTGTCAGGGTGTAGTCCACACTGACCGAGAAATCGCCGGACCGACCGCGAATCGTCAGCGTGTGCTTTCCGGGTCCCAGCGGGGGTACCTGGCCCCAGAGTCCGCACCCGGTGGTGGTGAAGTGCCCGCGCGTGCTTGTGAAGGGATTGCCGGCCACGCTTCGTGCCGAAATCGTCTCTCCCGGGTGAGTGTCCACCTCAAGTTCCCTGCCGTCCAGAACGGCAGACCCCTCGGCTGCGCTCATGAAGACCGCGCAGTCCACCGGCCTACCGATCAAGTTCACGAGAGGGAAGGCAAGGCGCACCCCGTGGGGGACGTTACAAGTGCGCTCGGCCTGAGTGCCGAATGTGCCGGCCAGGAACCACACGTCCCGCGGCTGGTTCCGCTTGCACGCGCTTCCATCCTGATCGGCGACCGGGTTCGTCGACTCGGGCTCCGACAGTGCCCACGTCCACCATCGGCTCTGCAGCGTTTTGGACGAGAGGCGATCCTGGGCCTGGGCCCTGGTCCCGCACCCCACGAGTACGGCCAGCATCACAGCGGTGAGCGCCGCCGCGACAGCCCTGATCTTCATCAGTGCCCCTCCCGTATCGCACAAACGCTCCGGGCGTCGACCCGGTTGCTGTACTTCGCTGCTGTACGCCCCTGAAACGCCGAAGGCCCCGGATCTCTCCGGGGCCTTCGGCCTGTGTGCACTCGGCAGGATTCGAACCTGCAACCTTCTGATCCGTAGTCAGATGCTCTATCCGTTAAGCTACGAGTGCTTGTTCTGTTTTTGTCTCCGCTTCGGGCCCTTCCGGGCCGCTCGCGGCGACAGGAAGAACATTACATGACTGCCGCCGCCATGTGAAATCCATTCCCCCCACCCCTTGCGACCTGCGGAAACAAGGTCTGGAGCGGGACGGAGCCGGCAACGCCGAAGCCCCGGTCCAAAGGGACCGGGGCTTCGGTGATCATGCGCGGAGGCGGAGGGATTTGAACCCTCGATGGGCTTTAAGGCCCAAACCGCATTAGCAGTGCGGCGCCATAGACCGGACTAGGCGACGCCTCCAGCACAACCGCTCACGCGAGCGCGCGAGTGGTGCGTGCAGATGATGACACAGCCGAGTGGGGTGTCACCAATCGCCCCCTACGGTACTAGGCAGGTGGGGCCCAGGGCAAAGCCCTTCTGGTGGCGTCGGGCGGCCGGGCGGCCGGGCGGCCGGGCGGCCGGGCGGCCGGGCCGCAACGTCCGGGGGCGCGGGGCGTTAGTCCGGGCATGACGCAGATCGGATCTCTCCCAGCCCGACGTTCCGCGGTGTCGCGGGCGCTGGCACTCGGCGCCTCCGCCGTGTTCGCCGGGCTCGCCTCGGTCTCGGCCGTGCCCGCCGCCTCGGCCGCGGCGCCGCCGCCCGTCCGGGTCGAGGACCGGGCCGGCGACCACCTCACCGTCACCGTGCGGCACGCGGGCCCGGGCAGGGACGGGACGTACAGGCTGTACTGCCACCCGGCCGGGGGCAGTCACCCCGACGCCCGCCGCGCGTGCGACATGCTCGACCGGAACACGCACTGGGGGCGGCAGCCCTTCGCCCCCGTGCCCGCCGGCAGCGTGTGCACCATGCAGTACGGCGGCCCTGCCACCGCCCGCATCACCGGAACGTGGGCCGGGCGCCGCGTCGACGCGGCCTACGACCGCGGCGACGGCTGCCGGATCGACCGCTGGAACCGGCTCGTGCCGCTGCTGCCCGACCTCAGCGCTCCGAGGCCGGCCGCGGTGTCCCGTACCGGCGCGTGGGCGGGAACGGGCGCGCAGGCGCGTACCCGTGCGTAGGAGGGGACGGGGGCACCGGCACGTACCGGCGCGTAGGCACATATCGAAGGTGTGGTGGACCGGGAGTCCGTAAAGGTCTCGCGGAGGTCGTGCGAAGCGAAATCGTCCGGTCACAGGTTCGACGTCAACTCCACGTGCGACCTCCCTCTCATCCGGCGTCGCGGGAGCAACCTCTGCGCATAGACTCCCTCGCGTGACACGCCGCGGGCCGGTTGGCAAGATGGCCTCCGCGGTCGGCAAGGTGCGGTGACAGGGAGGAAGCGTCTCGTGAGCAGCAGGCCATCCCGAGGCGCTGCTCGCCTCGCTGCCATACTCGACGCGCTGCCCGACGCCCTGGTGCTGGTCAACGCGAACGGCACCGTCGTCAACGCCAACACCATCGCGCTGGAGGCCTTCGAGACGCCGGGCACCGCCCTCGTCGGACGCGGCCTGCTCGATCTGCTGCCGCAGTTCGACTCCAAGCTGATTCCCGGCTCCATGCGCCGCCCCGATCACATCGATCCGCGCGGGCGGACCAAGCCCACCCGGATGATGGCGCGGCGGACCGACGGGTCCGAGTTCCCGGTCGAGGTCACGAGCGCGAATCTGGAGAACAGCCAGCAGGCCTACGACGGCCACGGCTACAGCGGCGACGAACTGCTGATGCTGGTCGTCCGCGATCTGTCCGGCACCGTCGACACCGAGGCCGAACTGGCCCGTTCGCAACGGCAGACCGAGATGATCCTGCGGGCCGCCGCCGAGGGTGTCGTGGGCACCGACACCGACGGGCGGATCGTGCTCGTCAACCCCGCAGCCGCCCAGATACTGGGCTACCGGGCCGGTGAACTCGGCGGCCGTGAGCTGCACACCCTCGTCCTGCACTCGCGCCCCGACGGCTCCCCCTTCGCGTACGGGGAGTCCCCGCTCGCCGACACCCTGCGCTCCGGGCGCAAGCACCGGGTGCGCGGGCAGGTGCTGTGGTCCAAGGCCGGCGACAAGGTTCCCGTCGATCTGACCACCGCGCCGGTGCGCGACGGCGACCAGCTCGTCGGCGCCGTCATGACCTTCACCGACCGGCGCCCCTACGACGCGCTCGCCGACGAGAAGGCCGCCGAGGAACAGCGCCACGAGGAGCGGCTCGAACAGCTCGCCGAGGATCACGCCTCCGAGCTCACCGCCCTGCGCCAGCAGCACGTCACCGAGATCGAGGAGCTCACCGAGCGCCACGAGGAGCAACTCGCGGCGAACGAGGAGCGCTACGCCGCCCTCGGCGAGCGGGAGAAGGACCGCTACGAGGCACTGGCCGGCCGCCACGAGCAGCTGCTGACCCTCCTCGGCGGCTCCCTGCGCGGGCCCCTGGACGAACTGCGCCGCGAGCTGGCCGCCCTCGCCGCCGACGACGCCGGACAGCTGTGGCCCGAGGCCAACCAGGTGCTGCACCACCTGTCCGCCGGGTACTCGCGGATCACGACGCTGATCGACAACGTCCTCGGCTACCAGCGCCTCGACACCGGCAGCGAGGAGATCGCCCGGACGAAGGTGATGCTGGACGCGGTCGTCGCCGCCGGTGTCGACGGCGCCGTCGAACTGATCGGCCCCGGGCGGGTGCAGTTCGCCGTGCACGCGCCGCCCATCGAGGCCGAGGTCGACCCGCGGCGCCTGGCCACCGCGCTCGCGCACCTCGTCGCGGACGTCGCAGGCGTCGACGCGACCGGGAACTCGCCCATCTCGGCGGGCGGTTACATGGACAACACCGTCGTGGTGGCGGCGGCACAGCGCGGTGAGGTCGTCCGGATCGAGGTGCGCGGGCCGTACGCCGGGGGAGACCCGGTGCACGAGCCGATCGTGCGCGGGATCGTCCGTGCGCACGGCGGTGTGCTCCAGACCCACGAAGTGCCGGGCATGAGCGGCAGCGCGTACGTCCTGGAGGTGCCGCTCGGCAGCGGCGCCGGCGTCGTCGCGGCCCCGGCTCCGGCCCCGGTTCACGCCCTGGAGCCGGCCGCGGTTTCCGAAGAGCCCGCCCCGGCGGAGCCCGCCGTGCCCGAGCAGCCTTCGGGCGGCGGACGGCGGCGGGCCCGGCGGTCCTCGACGGACGCGTTCCTCGAGAGCGACAGCGAGGTGGAGACCACCGGTACCGCGGCGGCTCCGACCGGTCGGCGCAGGCGGCGGGCGGCCGAGCCGTCCCAGGAGACGGGGCAGGTTCCGGCCCAGGACGCGGACGGCTCCGGCGGTACGGGACGGCGGCGCGGACGGCCCGCCGACGACGCGGCGGGCGTGTCCGAGGGTGCCGTGGTCATGGCGGCCGAGCACGGCGCGGGAACGGCGGCCTCGGGTACGGGACTCGGCGGTACGGTGCCGCCGCAGGGCGTACCCGCGCCCACCGGGCGGCGCGCCCGGGGCGAGGTCGGTCCGCCCGAGGCGCTGCCGGCTGCGCTGCCCGCGGCTGCCGACGCGCAGCCCGAGGCGGCGCAGACCGAGGCGATGGGCGGCGAGAACCCGGCGGCTTCCGGCCCGCAGCCGACCGGGCGCCGTCGGCGTGCCCTGGCGGCGGCGACCGAGCGTGCCGCCGCGCAGGAGGCGGCTCCCCGCCCTGTCTTCGCCCTGCCGCCCGCGGAGGCCGACCGGCCCACCGAAGGCCCTGAGGCCGCGCAGGCGCTCCGGGTGCCGGCGCAGGGCGCCCCTGCCGTCGCCCCCCTGGGTGACGAAGGGCAGCACGAGGCCGTGCCCCACGACCAGACCGACGACCACACACCGCCGCAGCCGCACCCCACGAGCGCGCCGACGGGACGCCGGCGGCGGGCGGTGGCCCAGCCGCAGGACACCGCGGCGGCGGGCGCGACGCCCGTGCAAGGCGCGCCGGGTGCAACGGGTGTTCCGGGTGTTCCGGGTGCGCCTGCGGGGGCTGTACCCGTGCCGTTGCCGGGCGCGCCCGCGCAGGGCACGGCCGGACCGGGCGTTCCGGCTCAGGCAGGCCCGGGTGGCGCACAGGCGCTCCCGCAGCCCGTTCCGCAGATGACTCCGGGTCAGCCCGCGGTGCCGCAGGGCGTGCCCGGTCAACCCGCCTCACCGCAAGGTCTGCCTGTTCAGCCCGTCGCACCGCAGGGCGTGCCGGGACAGCCCACCCCGCAACAGATGACTCCCGGTCAACCCGTCCTGCCCCAGGGCCTGCCCGGTCAGCCCGTCCTGCCGCAGGGCGTGCCCGGTCACCCCGCCGTGCCCCAGGCGGCTCCCGGACAGCCGGGTGCAGGGCCGCAGGCTCTCGGGCAGCAGCCCGTTCCCGGACAGGCGCTGCCCGCGCAGCATCCGTCCGGGCAGGCGGCCCCGCCCGCACAGGTGCCGTCGCCGGAGCACGGGGCCACGGGTACGGCGCCCGCTCCCGCGCACGGCATCGCCGGTCAGCCGCTCCCCCAGCAGCCCGCCGCACTCGCCCCCGCGCAGAACCCGGCCGTCCCGGCCCCGGCTCCTGCCCAGCCCTCGGCCGGGCCGCTCCCCGCGCAGCCCGTCCCCGCGCAGGGCACCCCGGCGCAGGCGGCCCCCGGCGCGGGTGCCGGCCCCGTACCGCCGAACGCCACCGGCGCCCCCATGCCCCCGGCCCAGGCCCTTCCCCAGCCGCCTGCCCCCGGAGCACCCGGTACCCCAGGTACGCCGCCCCCCGGCATCCCGGCCGCCGCCGGCCCCGTCCTCCCTCCCGAGCAGGTGACGGGACAGGCCGCCGTACAGGCCCAGCCCACCGGGCAGCAGCCCGGCCCCGGCGCCCCGGCAGCGCGCGCGGCCCAGCCGCTGCCCGCAGAGGCCGCCGCGCCCGTCGACCCCAACTCGACGCAGGGGCGGGCGATCAGCGTGCGCACGCTGGGGCAGGGCGTGCCGTTCAGCCGTCAGGCGGCACAGGTGCAGGCACCGCAGCCGCCGTCGGCCACGCCGCCCCCGCAGACCACCGGCGGTTCCGGCCGCCGCCGCAAACTGGGCACTCCGCCCGACCCGGCCGCGGGCGCGCGCCCCCAGACGCAGGCCCCGCCGCAGACGCATGCACAGCGGCCGGACCAGACGGCCCGCCCGCACCCTCCGGCCGAGCAGCCCCCCGCGCAGTCCTCCCTGGGCGGACCCGCCATGGCCGTCGGCACCGAGGGCGGCGGACGGTCGTACGCCATCGGCGCTCCGGACGAGAACGCCGCCGAGGGTCCCGAGCCGCTGGACGGTCCCGGCGGTGCCGTGGAGATCGCGGACACCCCGCGGCCGCAGCCGATGGACGACGAACTGCCGCCGGAACCGCTGGACAACCCTCGCCGGCTGCTGGTCTGGCCGGCCCCCGACGTCACCACCCAGCAGGCGCTGAGCGACCGCGGCTACCGGCCGGTCATCGTGAACTCGCGCGAAGAGGTGGACGCGCAGATCGCGGCCTTCCCCGCCGCGCTGTTCGTCGACCCGCTGACCGGGCCGATCACGCGCACGGCGTTGCAGTCGCTGCGGCAGGCGGCCGTCGCCGCCGAGGTGCCGGTGCTGGTCACGGCCGGGCTCGGGCAGGCGACCCGCGAGGCGGCCTACGGCGCCGACCCGGCCGTACTGCTGAAGGCGCTCGCGCCGCGCGACAGCGAGCAGCATCCGCCGCGTGTGCTGCTGATCGAGGAGCACGCGGAGATCGCGCTGGCACTGACGGCGACGCTGGAGCGGCGCGGGATGCAGGTGGCGCGGGCCGCGAGCGACAACGACGCGGTGACGCTCGCCGGGCAGTTCCGGCCGAACCTGGTCGTGATGGACCTGATGCAGATGCACCGGCCCCGCGCCGGGATCCTGGACTGGCTGCGCGCGAACGGGCAGCTCAACCGCACGCCGCTGGTCGTCTACACGGCCGCCGTCGGCCAGGCCGACCTGCCGCGACTGGCCTCGGGCGAGACGGTGCTGTTCCTCGCGGAGCGGTCCACCAGCGACGAGGTGCAGAGCCGGATCGTCGACCTGCTGGCCCGCATCGGTACCAACTGACCAGCCGACCGACCGACCAGCCGACCGACTGGCCCACGTCCTTACGGCGCGGGGGCGCCGGGCGGGATCCGTGGTGCTCCCCGCCCGGCGCCCCCGCGTCGTACGGGTACGCGTGCGTGTGCCGTCCGGCCCGCGGCCCGCGGTCAGATCCGGGTGACGTCCAGCTCTCCGGCGGCGTACTGCCTTCGCAGCACCTTCTTGTCGAACTTGCCGACGCTGGTCTTCGGAACGGCCTCGATGATCGTCCAGCGTTCCGGGAGCTGCCACTTGGCGATCCCGCGCTCCTCCTGGAGGAAGGCGCGCAGCGTCTCGAAGCCGGCGGTGGCGCCTTCCTTGAGGACGACGGTGGCCAGCGGGCGTTCGCCCCACTTGTCGTCGGGGACGGCGACGACCGCGGCCTCGGCGACGTCCGGGTGGGACATCAGGGCGTTCTCCAGCTCCACGGAGGAGATCCACTCGCCGCCCGACTTGATGACGTCCTTGGCCCGGTCGGTGAGGGTGAGGAAGCCGTCGGGGCTGATGGTGCCGACGTCGCCGGTCTTCAGCCAGCCGTCCTCACTGAACTTGTCGGCCGGGCGCAGCGGTTCGGCGCCGGGGCCGTTGTAGTAGGCGCCGGCGATCCACGGTCCGCGGACCTCCAGCTCGCCCGCGGACTCGCCGTCCCAGGGGAGGCGTTCGCCGCCGGGTCCGGTCAGGCGGGCCTCGACGCCGGCCGGGAAGCGGCCCTGGGTGAGGCGGTAGCCGAACTCCTCGTCGGTGCCGACCGCGTGGGCCGGCGGGCGGGCCACCGTGCCGAGCGGGGAGGTCTCGGTCATGCCCCAGGCGTGGCAGACCCGCATGCCCAGCCGGTCGAAGGCCTCCATGAGGGAGGGCGGGCAGGCCGAGCCGCCGATGGTGACCTGGGTGAGGCCGGAGACGTCGCGGGGCCGGGCGGTCAGCTCGGCGAGCAGCCCCTGCCAGATGGTGGGCACGGCGGCGGCGTGGGTCGGCTTCTCCCGCTCGATCATCTCGGCGAGGGGAGCCGGTTGCAGGAAGCGGTCCGGCATCAGCAGGTTGACGCCGGACAGGAAGGTGGCGTGCGGCAGGCCCCAGGCGTTGACGTGGAACTGCGGGACCACCACGAGCGTGGTGTCCTGGTCGGTCAGGCCCATGGACTCGCTCATGTTGACCTGCATGGAGTGCAGGTAGACCGAACGGTGGCTGTAGACCACGCCCTTGGGGTCGCCCGTGGTGCCGGAGGTGTAGCACATGGCGGCGGCCTGGCGTTCGTCCAGCTCGGGCCAGTCGTAGATGACCGGCTTGGCCGCGATCAGGTCCTCGTACTCGTGCACCCGGGCGTGGGAGCCGTCGAGCGGGGTGCGGTCGCCGGGGCCCGAGACGACGACGTGCTCGACCGTCTTCAGGTGCGGCAGCAGCGGGCCGAGGAGCGGGATCAGGGAGCCGTTGACGATGATGACGCGGTCGGCGGCGTGGTTGACGATCCAGGCCAACTGCTCGGCGGGCAGGCGCAGGTTGAGGGTGTGCAGCACCGCGCCCATGCACGGGATCGCGAAGTACGCCTCGACGTGCTCGGCGTTGTTCCACATGAGGGTGGCCACACGGTCGTCGGCCGCGACGCCGAGGTCGTCGCGAAGGGCGTGCGCCAGCTGGGCCGCGCGCTCGCCGATCCCGGCGAAGGAGCGGCGGTGCGGCTCGCTGTCACCGGTCCAGCTGATCACCTGCGACGCCCCGTGGATCGTCGACCCGTGGGCCAGGATCCTCGAGATCAGCAGCGGTACGTCCTGCATGGTGCTCAGCACGGCGTCCTCCCGGGGCGGCGTCGCCTACGCGGTGGTAAGGGTTGCGCTGATTCTGCTCACATACCGCGTGGTATGTCACTAGCCCCGGATGATCGATCACACAACGTTCCCCCAACGGTCAGCGCACGCGCACCAGTTCCGGATCCTCCCGCAGCTTGCCGAGCGCCCGCGACACCGCCGACTTCACCGTCCCCACGGACACTCCGAGCACCTCGGCCGTCTGCACCTCGGAGAGGTCCTCGTAATACCTCAGGACGACCATCGCCCGCTGCCGGGCGGGCAGCTTCATGATCGCCCGCCACATGGCGTCGCGCAGCGTCTGCTGCTCCGCCGGGTCGCTCGCGCCGGGCGCCGGCTCCGGCTCGGGCAGTTCGTCGCAGGCGAACTCGTCGACCTTCCGCTTGCGCCACTGCGAGGTGCGGGTGTTCAGCAGCGCGCGGCGCACATAGCCGTCGAGCGCCCGGTGGTCCTCGATCCGCTCCCACGCCACGTACGTCTTGGTGAGCGCGGTCTGCAACAGGTCCTCCGCGTCGCTCGGGTTCGCGGTCAGCGACCGGGCGGTGCGCAGCAGCAGCGGCTGCCGGGCCCGCACGTACGCCGCGAAGGACGGGTACGCCGGAGTCCGGGTCGCCGGTACGGCGGCTTTCGACACGCTGGTGCAGACGGGTGTGGTCATGGCTCCACGCTAGGAGCGGCACCCGCTCCCGCGGATCGCCCGCAGGTCCCGCAGCCGAGTCCGCCTCAGGTTGTAGGGGTGGGGCCGGCCGCACCTCCTGAAGGTGGAGGAACGGGGCATGTGTACTGCGGGTTCACCCCTGGGGGACGTCCTGGACGGCGTCCCGGGCGACCGCCCTCCCGGGCTCGGCCGCCTGCCGTGGTCGCACGGCACACGCCTGCGCGGCGGCGCCGAAGCACCGCCGCGCAGAGGTGTGTTACGTCCCCACGAGCACACCCACCAGGGGTTCAGGGCCGGCGGGTCCCCAGAGTGCGCGCCGGCCCGCCCCGGCTCACCACAGACGGGTGAAATGGATGACGACATTCTTGTCGCCCTGCTGGACGGCCGTGAAGGCGGAGCGGTCGACCTGTGCGGTGTTGCTCTGGTTCGAGGCGCCTGATCCGACCGCCTGCTGCTGCGTGGTGGACGAGTTGCCGCTGTTGTCGCGGCCGACCCCGCTGCCGACGACGCCCGCGACGCCCGCGTTCGATCCGTCGCCCGCGATGGCTCCCGTGCCCGCCGCGGCGACGCCGGTGAAGAGCGCCGCGGCGAGGGGGATGGCCGCCGCGGCGGCGAGAACACGGGCGGTACGGATGCTCGCCATGCTGCTCCTCCAGTACGGGGTACACACCGGCCGCCTTGCCGGGGAGTACGTGAAGTACGGCTTTCACCTGGGCAGTTGGCCGACCGCCCGGGCCTTCTCACGACGTCGCGAGATCAGAGTTGCCCACCGGAAACCGGCGAACCACCCCGGAGTGCCCGATTCGCACGCAAGCGTGAGGACATATCGATAAACCCCTTTCGCCATCTTTCCTGCCGCCGTAAGCTCCGACGGAGGCCACGCGGACCGCCGCTCCCCATGTGCCGCAAGGACCGAGGCGTTCCTCCGGAAGCCGCCCGAGAACCCCGCCCCACGGCGCGCCGCGCCCGCCCCTCTTTCCTTTTTCGAACGTGCGTACGAACATAGAGCCATGGCCACCATCGACCGGCAGGCCACGACGCTGGCCCTCGCGCACGCCCTGTCAGCCGCCGAACGCGGACTGGCCGTCATCCCCCTGTCCCGGACGAAACTCCCGGCCCTGCGCTCCCCCCACCGCGACGGCCCCGGCCCGGTGGGCCCGCCCGGTCCGCCCTGCCACGGCGAGTGCGGCCGCTTCGGCCACGGCGTGTACGACGCCTCCACCGACCCGGCCCGCATCCGGGAACTGTTCGCCGCCGCACCCTGGGCGACCGGCTACGGCATCGCCTGCGGACTGCCCCCGCACCATCTGATCGGCATCGATCTGGACACCAAGACCGGCACGAACGCCACGGCGGCCCTGCGTGAACTCGCCCTGCGCCACCTGTTCACCATCCCCGCCACCGTGGTCGTCCTGACCCCCAGCGGCGGCCGCCACCTGTGGCTGAGCGGGCCGCCCGACGTCGTCGTCCCCAACTCGGCCGGACGTCTGGCCCCCGGCATCGACATCCGCGGCGCCGGCGGCTACCTGGTCGGCCCCGGCTCCCGCACCGGGCACGGCGTCTACGCCACCTCCCCCGGCACCGCGCACCTCGCGCCGGCCCTCTGCCCGCGCGCCCTCCTGCGCCTCCTGCTTCCCCCGCCCCGTACCGCCCGCCACCCCGCGCCGCCCTCGGCGGGCCGGCACGGCGAGGGCCTGGTGCAGTTCGTCCTGGGGGCCCACGAGGGCCAGCGCAACACCCGCCTGTTCTGGGCCGCCTGCCGCGCCTACGAGGACGGAATCGGCCCCGCCCTCTTCACCCCGCTGGTCGACGCGGCCCTGCGCACCGGCCTGACCGAACACGAGGCCCGCGCGACCATGGCCTCCGCGGCCCGTCTGACGGGCCACCGTCCCTGAGCCCCCGACGAGAACGACCCCGAGCGGCCCCGATCATCGTCCTGGCCGGCTCCGGCTGCCGGTCGCACGGCCGCGCTCCCGGAACCACACTGGTCAGTGGGGCGCCCCCGCTGGAGGCGCGTCCCCACGACGGAAGGACGGATCCATGCCCACGGACACGCCTCCCGGCCCGCTGCGGTTCCTGGTCTTCGGCGCGGCACTGCGGACCGGTTCGGCCAACGCACGCCTCGCCTCCCTCGTGGCCCGGCTCATCTCCGACACCGGTGCCACCGTCGACCTCGCCGGCATGCACGACTTCGACATGCCCTTGTACGACGGCGACATGGAAGCGGCCGAAGGGCTGCCGCAGGGCGCCCTCGCCCTGCGCGACCGCCTCGAGCAGAGCGACGCCTTCGTCATCTCCTCCCCGGAGTACAACGCCTCCGTGCCGGGAGTGCTGAAGAACGCGATCGACTGGGTCTCCCGTGTCCGGCCCCAGCCGTTCAAGAGCAAGCACGCGATGCTCGTCTCCGCCTCGCCGTCCCTGGTCGGCGGCAACCGCGGGCTGTGGGCCCTGAGGGTTCCGCTGGAGCACCTGGGCACCCGCGTCTATCCGGACATGTTCAGCCTGGCCAACAGTTACCAGGCCTTCGCCGAGGACGGAACGCTGGCCGACACCGGGCTCCAGCAGCGTCTCACCGAGACCGTGTCGGGTTTCCTGAGCCTCGTCGAAGCGGATGTGCGCTACGTCTGCCTGGAACGCCGGTGGTACGAGTTCCTGGGAGACCGCACCGAGGCGGCCATCACCCAGCGGGCCGAGTCGTGATGCCGCGGACCCGGTGAGTCAGGGCGCGGCAAGAGCAAGTACCCCTGCGGAGCCATCACCGTCGTCATCGTGCCCCGTACGTGCCCCATGGGCGTCGTCGTGCCCCCTGAGCCAGGCATCCGAGGCTTGGGCCACGTGGTCATCGCGACAGGCGACCGGAGGGGCGTGGTGCCGGGTCGTCCAGGACGCCCACCACCATGAAGCCGAGTGGCGCGCCCGGAAGCCCCGGGCCGTCCACGACGCCGGCAAGATACTCGTGGACCTCGCGCCGGCGGTCGCGCTCGGCGGGGACTGCCTCGCCGACATCGCCCTGCCGCGGTCCGAGCCGGCCGTGTTCGGGCCGGTCGCCTCCGATCCGACGGTCTCCCGCCTGATCGACACTCTCGCCTCCTCGGGGGAGAAGGCGCTCACGGCGATCCGCGCCGCACGTTCCGAAGTCCGCCGACACGTCTGATCCGCTGTGATTCCGCGGGCGGGACCGACGAGTTCGTGGCCTGGCTCGCCCAACGCGGGCGGTGGCTGCCTACTCGGTCGGCATGGTGATCACCGAGACCATTCCACCAGTACGTTCTCCGGGTCCCGGCCTAGGCCTGGACTCCGGCCGTCGAGTCGGACGGCGAGGTCCGTGACGGGGCCTGGGCCGCCGAACTCACCGGGGACCTGATCGACGGCTGGCCGAAGGACATGCGGCTGATCGTCCGCAAGGAACGACCCCATCCCGGGGCCCAGTTGAGGATCACCGACGCGGACGGCATGCGGATCACCTGCTTCGCAACCAACACCGCCGA